>CAZIVU010000001.1:0-18106 GCA_964542865.1 uncultured bacterium
GAGGGAAACGTGCTTGAGCCTCTCCCCAATCCACTTTGACCTCAGGACAAAAGCCCTTAACCTCATGCTGTATAATTTATTTCGGAGCAAAATCTTTGCGAGGAAACGGTGAAAATTACAACGAGGGACATCGTTGAGAGGAAGGGAAAAGAGAAGATAGTCATGGTAACCGCCTACGACTTCACAACCTCAAGGATTGTTGATGAGGCCGGGGTGGACATCATCCTGGTGGGAGACTCCCTCGGAATGGTCGTTCTCGGCTACGAGACAACGATCCCCGTAACTATGGATGAGATGATACACCACACAAAAGCCGTTGTCAGGGGAAGGAAAAGGGCTCTTGTAGTTTTTGACATGCCATTTCTATCCTATCAGACAGGGAAGCACGATGCGGTAAGGAACGCCGGAAGGGCGCTGAAGGAAACGGGATGTGAAGCCGTTAAGGTGGAAGGGGGAAGGGAGCAGTTCGATACCGTTAAAGCCATGGTTGATGCCGGAATTCCGGTAATGGGTCATGTCGGACTTCAGCCTCAGAGCGTAAACGTTTACGGAGGCTATGTGCTCAGGGGAAAAGGGAGGGAAGCCGAAAGGATCCTTGAAGATGCAAGGGCGATAGAGGAGGCAGGTGCATTCGCAGTTGTCCTTGAGAAGATACCGTCACCCCTTGCTAAGAGGATAACCGATGAGCTGTCAATACCGACAATAGGCATAGGAGCCGGACCTTACTGCGACGGTCAGGTGCTCGTGTTCCACGACATAGTTGGACTGTTCGAAGAGTTCAAGCCGAAGTTTGTAAAGAGGTATGCAAACGTCGGAGAGGTTTTAAGGAAAGCCGTCAGCTCGTTCATCGATGAAGTAAAATCGGGGAAGTTTCCCGATAAGGAGCACTCCTTTGACAGTCCTTGAGGTAAAGGGCGTAGAAAAGCTCTACCCGACAAGGCGGAACCTCTTCGGAAGGGCTATCAGCTTCGTCAGAGCGCTGAAGGGGGTATCGCTGAGGGTGGGAAAGGGGGAAACCGTCGGCATCATAGGTGAGAGCGGATGCGGGAAATCAACCCTTGCAAAGGTCATCCTTGACCTTGAGAAACCTGAGCGGGGGGATGTGCTGTTCAGGGGAAAGTCAATATTTGAAATGGAGCCAGCAGACTACAGGGCATACAGGAGGAGCGTTCAGGCGGTATTTCAAAACCCCCAGAGCTCCCTCAACCCGAGGATGAGGATCTGGGAGACGGTTACCGAGGGGCTGAAAATAAACTACAGGACGTCAAAAAAGGAGCTAAGGGAGAGGGCAGAAGAGCTGCTTTCAACCGTAGGACTTCCCCCCTCCCACCTTGACAGGTATCCCCATCAGCTCTCCGGAGGTCAGAAGCAGAGGGTTGCCATTGCAAGGGCTGTATCGCTTAAACCGGAGCTTATAGTCGCCGACGAGCCCACATCCGCCCTCGACGTATCCATTCAGGCACAGATAGTTAACCTCCTCCTTGACCTTCAGGAGAGGTTCGGCATCTCCTACATCTTCATATCCCACTCCCTTCCCGTTGTCGAGTCGGTAAGCGATTACGTTATCGTCATGTACAGGGGGATGGTCGTTGAGGAGGGGAGGACGGAGAGCATCTTTCCATCACCGCTTCACCCCTACACGAAGCTACTGATAAGCTGCGTTCCCGTTCCGGACGTCAGGGGGAGAAGGAAGGTCCTGAAGATTCCTTCGGAGGCGGATGAGGAGGTTGATGGTTGTCCCTTCTACGGCAGGTGTCCCGTAAGGGAGGAAAGGTGCAGAACGGAGGTTCCAAAGTTGAGGGAGGTAGAGGAGAAGCACAGGGTAGCCTGTTTTAAAATATAGTCGGGGGGTGCGATGAGGAAAGAAGGTTTTACGCTGATTTCCCTGATCGTCTTCTTCGCCGTCCTCTTCCTGTTTCCGGCAAGCCCGAACATAAGGAAGGGGCTGGCAATACTCTCATTTACAGCCTTGATGTGGATTACAGAGGCTCTTCCGCTGAGCATAACAAGCCTTTCCGTTCCCGTACTGTCCGTTCTTCTGGGCGTTGCCGATGTCAAATCCTCATTCTCGCCGTTTGCACACCCGATAATATTCCTGTTCCTCGGAGGGTTTGCACTTGCAACTGCCCTGTCAAAGTACGACCTTGACAGGTTTCTCGCCTACAGGATAGTTTCCCTCTCAAGGGGGAACTTCATCCTGACGTCAGCCCTCCTCATGCTGGCAACAGCCTTCGTGTCGATGTGGATAAGCAACACCTCAACGACGGCAATGATGCTCCCCCTTGCCCTTGGAATCGTTGGAGCCGTTGGAGGAGGGGAGAGGGTATCAAACTTCGTGCTTCTCGGGGTCGCCTACTCGGCAAGCGTTGGGGGAATTGGAACCGTCGTGGGAAGTCCCCCAAACGGGATAACGGCGGCAAACCTCGGAATCGGGTTTGTTGACTGGTTAAAGTTCGGAATTCCGACAGTTATTGTCCTCCTTCCGCTGCTCTTTTTAGTCCTCCTCATCATCTTCAGGCCGGAAATCAAAAGGAGCATCCTCATAGAAGGGGCAGATATAAGAATGAGCAGGGAGAGGCTCCTCGTCCTTGCGGTGTTCGTGCTAACCGTTATCCTCTGGCTCTCAAGCAAGGAAATCTCAAAGCTCATAGGGGTTCACAAGTACATCGACGCCGTTGTTGCGGTAATCGCCATCCTCCTGCTCGTCCTCCTCAAGCTCCTGAGCTGGGACGATATAAACAGGGGAACGGATTGGGGAACCCTCTACCTCTTCGGAGGAGGGCTTGCTCTAAGCCACGTTCTAAAGGCAACGGGAACAAGCAGCTTCCTCTCCCACAAAATCGTCGAGAACCTGGGAAACCTTCCCCAGATGGCGTTCATCCTCGGAGTTGTCCTCTTCATCATCTTCATGACGGAGCTCATGAGCAACACCGCGACGGCTGCTATCTTTGTCCCCATCCTGATAACAACGGCAGCAGGGCTTTCGCTAACCCCGGAATCGCTTGCAATCCCCGCCGGGATTGCAGCCTCATGCGCCTTCATGCTCCCTGTTGCAACGCCACCAAACGCCCTCGTGTACGGAACGGGACTTGTAAAGCAGAAAAGCATGGTGAGGGCAGGGATTGTCCTTAACATCCTGTTTGCCGTTGCCATTTCCGTTATAATTAGGCTCATCACCTAAAAGGAGTACCCATGGAAATAGTGATGAAGGTTTTTGCGGTTATCTTTGACGTAGTTGTCGTCATTGCCGTCTTCTACATCCTCTTCATCTTCGGGATAAGGGTTTACTGGAGGTTGAAGTCGAAGAAGATGGTCGGGGCAGAGATACCGGTTCCCGAACCCTCGTTCCAGAGGTTGAGGAAGGGAAAAGGGATAATATACTTTACATCTCCGAAGTGCAGACCCTGCAAGCTCGTTGACCCGGTGTTCAAGAAGCTCTCAAAGGAGATGAAGGGGATAACGTTCATCAAGGTTGATGTCCTTAAGGACCCGGATAAGGCAAGGCTATTTGGAATACTTGCCACGCCGTCCATGATCCTGACAGAGAACGGAAGGATAAGGGAAGTCCTAATGGGTCCTGTATCTGAAAGGGATTTGAGGGAAAAACTGAGTTGAAGATAACCTTTCACGGAGCCGCAAGAACAGTCACAGGAAGTTGCCACCTGATAAGCTCAAAGAGCACGTTTCTCCTTGACTGCGGCATGTTTCAGGGGAGGAACGTTGAGGATGAGAACCGGAGCTTCGGCTTTGACCCCAAGGATGTAGATTTCGTTATACTCTCACATGCCCACCTTGACCATTGCGGGAGGCTTCCACTTCTATTAAAGATGGGGTTTAGGGGGAAAATCTTTGCAACACCCGGAACCATTGACCTTTCAAGGCTCATACTGATGGATGCAGCTCAGGTCCTTGAGGAGAACAACCGGACAGTAAACAGGAAGAGGATAAGGGCGGGGCTTGAACCCTTAAAGCTCCTCTATACCCTTGATGATGTTTTTGACGTCTTCAGCCACTTTGAGCCTGTGAACTACCATGAGTGGAAATCCGTAGGAGGCATAAGGTTCAGGTTTTTTGATGCCGGGCATATCCTCTGCTCCGGGTTCGTTGAGCTTGAGGTTGAGGGGAAAAGGGTTCTCTTCAGCGGTGACCTTGGAAACAGGGGAAAACCGATAATCGGCGACCCCGAAGAACCCCCAGAGGCTGATATCGTGATTATCGAAACAACCTACGGAGACAGAAGGCACAAGAGCATAGGCGAATCTGTCAGGGAGTTCAAGGAGGCGGTGCTTAAAACGTTTGAGAGGGGAGGAGTGGTTATAATTCCAACGTTTGCCCTTGAAAGGGCTCAGGATATCCTCTACTACCTGAAACAGATGTACCTTAAAGGGGAGCTTCCAGAGTGCAGGGTTTTCCTCGACAGTCCCCTTGCCATCTCCATCACAAAGACGTTCAGAAGACACCCTGAGTGCTACGAAAAGCCACTAAAAGACCCCTTCGACTTCCCCTACCTGCGGTTTACAAGGACGCCCGAGGAATCAAAGAGGATAAACGCCGTAAGGGAAAGGGCGATAATCATTGCAGGGAACGGGATGTGCACGGGAGGAAGGATACTCCACCACCTCAAGCACCACGTATGGGATGAGAGGAACTCAATAGTGTTCATTGGATTTCAGGCAAAGGGGACAACGGGAAGGGACATTGTGGATGGGAAGAGGAGGATTAGCGTTTTCGGGGAACCGATAGCGGTCAAGTCTAAGGTCTACACCATAAACGGTTTCTCATCCCACGCCGACCAGCCACAGCTTTTGGAGTGGCTCAGGACGGCATGCAACGGCAAAACGGAGGTCGTTCTCGTTCACGGTGAGGAGAAAGCCATGGAGCCGTTCTCGGAAAAGGTAAAGGAGGAGCTTGGCATAACACCGTTCATGCCACGCCTCCACGAAACGCTCACCTTCCAATGAGCCTGTCAAGTATTATCGACGCTGCCGACCTCACAGAAAGGTGGTTGTAATCCCCTGCTCCCTCAACAGGCTCAAGTATAAAGTCGGCGGCTTCAATGAACTCATCCGTTAAACCCCAGCCGGTTCCGAAGCAGATAAGGATGTTCTCACCAGCCCTGACCATATCCCTCAGAACGGAAAACGGGATAGAGCTCTCCCTCCTCTTTGAGGAGGTAACGACCACCTTCGGCTCTGAGCCTTCAAGCTCCAATATGTCCCTGACGGCATCCTCAAAGTAGGGAACCGCCTTTACTATCTTCAGCGCTTCCCACCTCTTTGGATTGTAAGCTCTTCCGTGCCCCCCCTGCCAGAACGACAGGAGCTTGTTCGCAAGCCAGAGGTGGTTCTCTATCGGCTGAACAACGTAGTACCTCTTAACGCCGTAAGTTCTACCAGCCCTTGCTATATCATGGATATCAAGCGTCGTAAGGGACGTTGCGACAACATCTCCCTGCCTGTTATAGACCGGATAGTGGATAAGGGCAACGTAAACGGACATCAGCTCCTCCTTAAAAGCCAGATGGCAGCGATTGAGAGGGGAATGTAGACGAGAAGGAGCTTCGGGTTAAAGGCACCGACTATGCCTGCGCCAAGGATGGCTGAGGACTCAAGGATGTAGCTCCTCCTCTCCACCCTCCTCTCCTCCATCCTCCGGGAAATGTAGCGGGGAAGCTCCTCAAAGATGGATATGTAGGATGCCGAAACGTTGAGAAACCTCCTTCTCAAATCCCTCAACAGGATTCTTGGAGCAATCCTCATAAGGTAGGGCTTGAGAACCGGAGGGAGCCTGAAGTCGGGATCAACCAATCGGGATATCGACTCCGTATGGGCTATCGTTTTCATCAGTATGACAAGAACCTCCGGGAGAACTATGTTGAACCTCCTCGCGGTTGAGAGCTCCTCATAGAAGAGCTTTTCGGCATCTATCTGTGAAATGGGCTTGTTGTAGTACTTGTCAAGGAAGATGAGAATCTCCCTCTTGAGGGCGGACTCGTTTATCGAGCCGGTAATCGCCCCTATCCTCTTGAGCGCCATAACGATGACGTCAACATCCCTGTTCATGACACCGAGGGAGAAGAGGAAGAACTCAGACAGGACGTCCGGTGAAAGCCTCCCGATTATCCCGAAGTCAACGAAGGCAATTCTTCCATCCTTCAGCACGAAGATGTTTCCCGGATGGAGGTCACCGTGAAACGTTCCCAGCTCAAATATCTGCCTGTGAACGATGTTAACGAAGTTCAGGGCAATCCTTTTCCTCTCCTCAACCGGCAGTTCAACAGCCCTGCTCAGCTTTGTCCCCCTTATAAACTCGGAAACGAGGACGTTTGAGTCTGAAAGATCCCAGAAAACCTTTGGAACGTAAAAGTTCCTCTCCTCCTCACTGAACCTCCTGAAGAGCTCCATGTAGGAAGCCTCCCTCATGAGGTCAAGCTCATCGATGAGCATCCGCTCGAACTCCTCAAGTATCTGGGGAACCCTGAACCTCCTGAAGAAGCTGAAGTACCTTGAAAGGACGTTAACGGTAGCCTTTAGAATCTCAACATCCCTTACTATCGTCTCCCTCGCTCCCGGCCTTATAACCTTTACGGCAACCTCCTCACCGCCCTTCAGAACAGCCCTGTGAACCTGAGCAACGGAACCCGAGCCGATGGGGACAGGGTCAAAGTAGCTGAACGCCTCCCTCTTCTCCCCCAAGACCGAAAGTATCCTATCCAAGGGTTCCGGAGGCACCCTGTCCTGCAGCTTTTCAAGCTCACGGATGTAGGATGCCGGAAGGATATCTATCCTTGTGCTCAGCATCTGGCCAACCTTTACGTAGGCCGGTCCGAGCTTCTCAAAGCTGACCCTTAACCTCTCCTCCGGAGGGAACTTTAGAAGGTAGCGAAACTTCCTGAACAGCAGGAAGGAAACCACCTTGAGGATGAAGGAGGGGAGGTACCGGTTCAGGTACTCGTAGGAGCTAAAGAAGAGGCAGGCAGTTATCTCCCTTAACCTCTTTCCACCCTTCGGGGTCAGGAGGACTAACATTACTTCTCTTTCTTTCTCTTCTCAATCTTCTCCTTCAGGGCTTCAACCTCAGCCTTCAGCTCCTCAAAGTCGCTCTTAGTGACAAGGTTCATCCCCCTCAGGATCTCCTCAATCTGCTTTCTTACGTTCTCCTTCTGCCTCTCGGTACTCTCCTTAAGCTCCTTGAGGAACTTCTTCCCCTCAGATTGAGCAACCTCCCCCTTCTTCTCAAGCTCGCTGACAAACTTCTCAACCTTCTCCTGAATGAGGGAGATCGCTCCAATCTGAACAAGCGCAATCTTCCTTATAGCTTCAGACAGCTTTTTCTCCATATTTTCCTCCGGATAGATTTTAGTTTAAAATTATGCTTAACACATAACCTTGGGGAGCCAAGTTGTTTAAAAAAGCAGCGGTAATTACCCTTCTCCTCCTCTCCACCTCCTTTGCCTCAGGTGAACCGGTCAACATAACGTCCGACAGGATAGAGGGAAACGTTAATAGAACCGTTTACGCCTCGGGGAACGTTACCATAACGTTCAGGTCGGTGAGGATTAAAGGTGAAAGGGCATCGTTCAACAGGGTTGATAACATCATAAAGGTTGAGGGGAACGTAACGATAGAGGAGGGGGAAACCCTCCTCAGGTGCAGCGAGATCGTCTACGACCTCAACAGGAAGAGGGCGTTCCTTAAGGATGTGGACGGAAGGCTAACAGAAACGGACTACATAAAGGCTGAGAGGATTGACAGGCTGTCGGAAAAGGAGTGGATAGCCTACAACGGCATCTACACGCCATGCAGCCACAGGTGTCCGGACTGGTCGGTCGGGGCAAAGAGGTTCAGGATACTCTTGGGAGAAAGCTTTGAGGGGAAATGGGTAACGTTCAGGGTGAAGGAGATACCTGTAGCCGCATCCCCCTACATAAGCGGCTCGCTGGTAAAGAGGAGGAAGTCGGGCTTCCTCATACCGAGGGTTGGATACAGGAGCGATGACGGTTTCATATACAGGCAACCGTTCTACCTTGTCCTCGGAAGGAGTGCAGACGCAACGTTCACCTATGAGAAGCGCTTTAAAGGGGGAGAGGGTAAAAGGGTGGAGTTCCGGTACGTAACTGCTCCCTACAGCAGCGGGGAGTTCAGGTTCTACCACTTCAAGCGGAGGGGGGAGGCAAACAGGTGGAAGCTCAGGTTCCACCAGTACTACTGGCCATCCGACTTCTCCTACGGAGACGTTGATATAGAAGCCGTAAGCAACAGACAGTACTACAAGGACGTCGATGTTTTCGATATCGAGTCGAAAACGAGCAAGTACACAAAATCGGATGCCACATACTCCAAGCTCTGGAAACACGCCATACTCAACGCAAACGTTGTCTACCTCGACAGGCTTGACGGCTCAACGGACTACGTCTTCCAGAGGGTTCCAAACGTTAACTTCTACCTGATGGACATACCCGTTCCGAAAACGCCGCTCACGTTCAACCTTGACTCCAACCTAACCTACTTCTACAGGAGGAAGGGATACAGGGGAGCAAGGTTGAACTTCCAGCCGGGGTTGAGGTACAGCAAATCCATCGGAAAGGTAAGGAACACGACAACCGTTAAATACCTGCTGACCTACTACAACAGGTCGCTCAACGGAACATCCCCATCAAGCAGGAGCATACTCAGCCTTGAGAACAGGAGCTTTATGAACATCTACTACAGCTTCGGGAAAAGCCTATCTCTCTCGCTAAACCCGGAAGTTGCCTTCAAGTTCACGGAGAATGAGAATCAGGAGGGAAACCCGAACTACGACGTCACGGACAGGATAGGGAAACAGAAGAGCCTGATACCGTCACTTACTTCCTATATCTACCTTAAGTCCAGACAGCTTGCAAGGATATCCCTTGAGGGGAACTACAACTTTTACAACAGCGATAACCCGTGGGAGATATGGAAGCTTGACGTTGATACAAACCCCTTCAAAGACACGTTTATAAGGGAAACGCTCTACTACTCCCCCCACGAAAGGGAGGTAAAGAACATAAACAGCTATGTAAGCACGGTTTTCAGAGGGGTAAGCTTCTGGGTCAACCACTACTACGACTTCACGGATGTTCTAAACTCAAACTACCTGAGGTGGGGATTTGGCTTCCCCATCGGCAGGTTTCTTAGGTTCTCCTTTGAGCAGAGGTATGACATAAAGCTTTCCCACGACAGGGAGAGAATCTACAGCCTCTCCGTTGACAGGGGATGCTGGAGCGGTCTCATAACCTACAGGTGGCTGAAGAACTTTGACAACACCGTTGACTATCAGGTTATGGTTAACGTAAACCTGCTGAAGCTGGGAAGCTACGGGTACAAACTTCAGGGGAGGATAGGCAAGAGGTGATCAGACCCCGTAGAGGGAGAAGAACTCCTCCTTAAAGCTATCAAACGCTCCCCTCCTGATAGCCTCCCTCATACGCTCCATGAGTTTTCCGTAAAAGTGAAGGTTGTGAACCGTGTTCAGTATAACCGCATTTACCTCACCTATCATGTAGAGATGTCTGAGGTAAGCCCTTGAGAAGTTCCTGCACGTATAACAGTCGCACTCCGGGTCCGGAGGGGAGAAGTCGTCCCTGTACTTTGAGTTCTTAATGACAATCCTCCCCCTGCTGGTAAAGAGCGTGCCGTTCCTCGCATTCCTCGTCGGGATAACGCAGTCAAACATGTCCACGCCCTTCTCAACGGCGAAGATGATATCCTCCGGCTTCCCCACCCCCATCAGGTACCTCGGCTTCTCAAAGGGAAGAATCGAGGAAACGATTTCGGTTATCCTGTACATATCCTCCTTCGGCTCCCCGACGCTTACCCCTCCTATCGCAAAACCTTCAAACGGAAGTTTTGACGTCTCCTCGGCGCTCCTTACCCTTAAGTCCTCATAAACCCCTCCCTGAACAATCCCGAAAATGGCGGTATCCCTGTTTCTCCTTGCCGCTGCGCTCCTCTCAGCCCACCTGAGCGTCCTCTCCATCGAGTGTTCTGCGTACTCCCTCGTTGAGGGATAAGGGGTGCACTCATCAAGAACCATCCCGATGTCAACGCCTATTCTCTCCTCGTAGCTGACAACGAGCTCCGGGGAGAAGAAGTGCTTTGAGCCGTCAACGTGGGACCTGAAGTAAACTCCCTCCTCAGTTATCCTCATGAGGTCACCAAGGCTGAAAACCTGAAAACCCCCGCTGTCGGTCAGTATGAGCCCGTCCCACCCGGTAAACCTGTGTATCCCTCCGGACTTCTCTATGAGCTCAATTCCGGGTCTGAGGTAGAGGTGGTAGAGGTTTGAAAGGACGAGCCTGTAAGCAGAACCTTTTACCCTATCCCAGGTAACCCCCTTCACAGCGCCGGCCGTGGCAACGGGCATGAAGCATGGCGTTTCCGTCTCACCGTGCGCTCCCCTCAGAACCCCGTACCTTGCCTTCCCGTCGGTCTTCAAAACCCTGAAGCTAAACATTGCTATAATCTCTCTATGAGAAGTTTTGCGCTTATTATACTTTCACTCCTTCCCCTCACAAGTGCCTGCCCGTTCTCATTGAGCGATGCGAAGGGCGTTATCTCATTCATCGAAGAACCGACAGGCGACAGATTTGAAAAGCTAAAGGGAAAAACGCCATTCGACAACCTCCTTGAAAAGGTCTTGATAGACAAAATTGCAGAGGAGAGGGGGAACATACCGGAAAATCTGAAATCGACAGATAATCCTTACTGCATTTTAGAGATTGCAAAGCTTCTGAGGGAGAGGGGAGCTGTTGAGGAGTCGAAGAAGTTTTTTAGAAAGGTTTTTGAAAGTTCCAACAGCTTTGACGAGGAGGTACTGCTCAGCTACCCGGGAGACAGAGGGGAGCTACTCACAGATAAAACCCTGAAGAAGAAGGTCAGAATGGCTCTGAGGGAGAGGGATTTTGACAGGGCATCCCTGCTCCTTGACCTGCTTCAGGGAAGGGGGAAGGAGTATGAGCTGCTCAGGGCAAAGCTCCTGAGCAGGACCGGGAGAAGAGAGGAAGCAGTGTCCATCCTGAGGAAGCTTGACACCCCTGAGGCTTACCTTCTCCTAATCTACCTTGAGCGGGAACCGGGGCAGAAGTTCAAAAACCTCCTCAAAGCCGTAAAATCGAAGCTGGGCAGGAGAAGGAAGATTCTGGCTTCAAGGTACCTGCTGGACAGGTTTCTCATCGAAAACCCCTCCTACTTCAGGAAGACGCTGAGGCTTGTGAAGAGGGTGGATAAAAACACCTACAGCGAATACCTTGCAAAGTACTACATAAGAAACTCGAAGTTCTGGATGGCGAGGAAACTCCTGTCAGGGCTTAAAGGGGAAATGTTTAAAGCTTGGAAGGTTGCCATTGAGAGGAAGTTCCTTAACAGGAGGGAAAAGCTAAAATCGGAAAAGCTCTCCTTTTACAGGTTCATGCTGTCCGGAAAGCCGCTGAACATCAGGTGGAGGGAACCGGAGATCGACGATATAGAGAGTGAGGGGGTAAGGTATCTGGTCAGGAACGGTTACTGCACGCTCCTTTCGCTTGCAGGCGAAAGAGGTGTAAAGAGGATTGACCTTGCAGTTGCGAACTACCTCTGCGGAAACTACAGGAAAGCCGTAAGGCTTGCCGTTGCGTACAGGGGTAGGGTCAGGGAAATCCCCTTTCTCCTTCCCATACTCTACCCGAGGCCCGAACTGTTCGGGGATGATGCCGTATCCCTTGCCGTGGCAAGACAGGAAAGCCTCTTTGACAGCTCCGCCGTGTCAAGGTCCGGAGCTATCGGTCTCATGCAGATCATGCCCGAAACGGGCAGGTACCTTGCCCGGAAGCTGAACGTTGACGGTTTTGAAACGGCAATGCTCTTTGATGAAAGGTTCAACTACCTCCTCGGCTCCTACTACATCGGGGAGCTCATGAAGATCACCGGGTACCTCCCCGTCGCTGCCGCATCCTACAACGCCGGGCCAACAAGGGTGATGAGGATTGCAAGGCTGGTCGGTCCTGTAAAGTCCCCCGAGGACACCGTTATCTTCGTAGATGTCCTCATCCCGTTTGAGGAGACGCGCACCTACGTGAAAAACGTCATAAGGAACTACTTCATCTACAGCTACATGCTCCGGAAAAAGCCCGTTCTCAGCGCTTTCTGACAAACACTATCACCTTCTCCCCCTTCCTCCCCTTTAAGAACATCTCCCTCGCGAGCTTCTCATAGTAAAAGTCCCTGTTCTTCTCAAAGGAGGATATCCTCTCCTTTAAGATTGAGTTCCTGTTAACCCAGTATGAGCGCTCCCTCTCAAGCTTTTTAAGGTTTTCCTTCAACTGCCTGTAGGAGAGGAGGGAGTTCTCCCCCACAAAGTAGCTGTAGAGAAACCAGATACCAAAGAGCAACCAGAAGAGGAGAAGGTACCTACATTTCGGTGTCAACCAACCCTCTCTCCAAAAGCTCCTCGTTGTAGTACCTTCTGTAGAGGGCATACCACTCAGGCGTCCCCTCCGGAATGGGCCTTGAGTGGGATGCTATCTTCTCCCTTACAGCCTCGTCTATCTCCTTCCTCAACCTCATCACATCCTCAAACGCCTTAACTATAGCCTGCCTGAGAACCCCCCTTTCAACCGTGTAGTCCACGGACTCATCCGTTAGTATCAGCTTGAGTATCTTGCCGGCAAGGTAGTTTGCCTTCTCCCTTGAGAAGATGCTCCCGGGCTGTATCCCCCTCTCCTTTGCAAGCTTCTCCTTTATAAGCCTCCTTGCCTTGAAGAAGGGAACACCCCTGTAGAGAACCTCATCGGCGTTCTCCTGAAGCACCCTCTCAGCCTCCTCCTCAAGCTCTTTATCGAGCTCGTACTCCCTGTAGAGGATGTCGTATATCTTTGACCTGAAATCCTCCTCATCATCGGCTATAACATAGCCGCTCTCTATCAAAGACCTCGCGATGCTATCTGAAAGGAGTTTGATAAACCTGTTCTGCTTCGCCATCACTTTCCTCCAATCTTTCTTTTCAGTTCCTTAACTTTTTGAGCAGCTTTCAACCCCTCCTCCGTGTTCCCCTTTAATTTAGCGACCTTCATGTAAAGCTTCAAAGCCTGAGACAGGTCTCCCTTTCTCTCAAGTATCCCGGCAGCCCTGTATATGGAAGTTGACGCCCACGGCTCAACATCGCTGAACTGGTAGTAAATCTTCAGGTAACCGATGAGGGCTCCATCCCTGTCCCCCATCTCCTCCCTGAATGAGGACTTCCAGAACAGGGATTCAACCTTCTGCTCCCTGCTCTTTGCCTTCCTTTCAGCCTCATCTATGAGCTTCAAAGCATCCTTAAGCTTTCCCTGCTTCTCGGCAAATATCGATAGCCTCACAAGGTCATCATAGTCAACCGAGCCCGCTCCCTTTCCAATTATGTACTCTATGAGCTTCAAGGCTTTTCCCTTCTTACCGGATAGCTTGTAGTAGGAAGCAAGCTTGCCGGCAAAGTTAACCCTGTACTCCTCCGGAACGCTGTTAATGTCGCTTACCTTCTCCGCAAATTCGTAGGATTTGAGGGTTTCCCCCATGAAGTTGTAAATCCTGAAAAGACAGAAGTTGTACATGTCCTCATACTTCCGGCTCCTCCTCGGAATCAGGTCAGCATCAAGGAGAGCCCTCTTGAAGTTACCCAGCGAGAGGTCAAGGTCAACAAGCTTGAGAACTGTTTTAACCTTCAGGTCGGTATCCGGAATCCTGCTGATGGCAATCCTGTAAAGCCCGTAAGCCTTCAGGGGTTGACCGCTCTCCTCATAATCGTGCGCCTTTTCAAACAGTAGATTAAGGTTAGAGATATCGTTCGATGGGTTGTAGGCTATAAACTCCGGATCATTCAGAATGAGCGGTTCTAAGTTCTTCGATGAGAACGCAAGGTATGATTTCATTCTCCGTGCAAACTCCTCTATATCACTCCTCTCGGACAGGACCTCAATCCTTGAGTAGGCTGAAATTGCATCCCTGACGGATTTTGTCCTGCCTGCAAGGGCATAGAGGAGGCCAACCTTCAAAATACCCCGGGACCTCTCCGCTTCACCTGAAAGCACCTTGAGGTCATCCCCGTTCAAAGCCCACATAGCCCTTGCAAGGTCCGTTCCCTCAGGCTTCAAGCCCCCAAGGAACTTCCTCTCCCCCATCCTCCTTGACAGGTAGACAAGCCTCCCGTAAGCTATGGATGAAAATGGCATCCTCTCCCTCACCATAAACCTGAGAATGGAGGCAGACCTTTTCAGGTCTCCGAGCTTGAAGTAGGCGTAGGAGAGGAAGTTTAAAACCTCGTAGTCCTTCTCCTTTACGCTCTCAAGGTTCTTTACAGCACCCCTGTAATCCCCGGAGAAGAATTCACAGAGGCCAAGCAGCCTGTAAAGCCTTTCTTTCCTTATTCCCAACTGCTCCTCTGCGAACTTCAAAAGCTTCCTTGCTGCAGGGAAATTCCCCTGAAAGAGGAAGGTCTCGGCGGCATCAAGGATGGAGTTCCTGTAGTAGGGGGTGTCGGGATACCTGTTCAGGATCTCCCTGTAGACGATGGACGAGAGCTTTACGTTTCTGCTCCCGAGCCTTCCGATGAGGAATAGCGTTGCCGGAAGCAGCTCAGGGTCTTTTGTCCCCGACATCGCCTTCTCAAGGAGGTCGGTTGCCCTCCTGAAGTTTCCCATCTCGTAAAGCGCAAAGCCCTCATGGAAAAGCTCATCGCTCGTGCTGTACTCGGCGGGGAGTTTTCCGTCCGAGAACGTGAAGAGCAAAGACCTTACGTAGAACGATGGAAAGTACTTCCTGACCTTCTCAGGCTCCACATCCCCGGAGAGGAAACCGATAAGAACCTTAAGGCTCTCAGGTTCCTCGGGTTTGCTCACGTCGATTGAAAGCTCCTTTACTATGGAATTGTAATCGCCGAGCTTGTAATAGCTCCATGCCCTGAGGTACTTTGCCTCCTTCGTGTTCAGGCTTGAGGCAACCTCAATCGCCTTCCTGTACTTCCCGTTCAGGTAGTACACCCTTGCAAGCTCAAACCTCACACCGTCGGACGGGTTCTCCTTGAAGAGCTTTTCAAGCTCAACGAGTGCCTCCCCGTTTCTGCCCTTCCTCTCAAGGAACTTCACGTACTCTAATCTGAAGCGCCGTCCCTTGAGCCACCTTCCGTAGTTCTCAAAGAGGTAGTCAAGCATTTCGTAATCCCTACCCCTTGAAGAACTTCCCGCAACTTGAGAGACAAAACCGCTTTCAACTAAAGCTCCCTTCAGCTCCGTATCACCGCTGCAGAACTTCAGGATGTAAAGCTTCTCCTCCCTGTTAAGCTCAAACTGGGAGACCGCCCTGAAAAAGTCCACCTTCTGGTCAACCGTGAGTGAGGAGAGCGAAGATGTGTCAAACACGCGGTTTAAGGGCTCTCCCCTGTTCAGCCTCAGGAGAGCTTTCAATCCCAAAAGGTAGCCCTTCCTGTAACCGGGAAACTCGGAACTCCAGAGGTCGCAGAGCTTCTTAAGGTCGAAGAACCTTTTAATCCTGACAAAAGCTGAAGCCATCTGTATGAAGTAGGCTTTTGCTTCTGATGGCTTGCTCGTCTCCATCGCCTTCTCAAAGGCATCCGCCGAGAGGCTGTACATCCCGTCCCTGAAGAGCCTGACGCCAAGCTCAAGGTCGGCAGTCGAAGCCAGCGAAAGGGAACCGAGGATGAGGAAAGTCAAAACCTTCAACCACATACCAACTCCAGATTTGAGAACTAAATTATACGACAGAAAACCCTATGAGCGGGGAACATGTTCAGGATTATATCAGAGCTGAAACCTGCCGGCGACCAGCCAAAGGCAATTGAGAAGCTGAGCAGAGGGATTGAAAGGGGACTTAAGTTTCAAACCCTGTTAGGAATTACGGGCAGCGGGAAGACGTTTACCATCGCAAACGTGATAGAGAGGGTTCAGAAGCCGACCCTCGTCATATCGCACAACAAGACGCTCGCTGCACAGCTCTACCATGAGCTAAAGAACTTCTTTCCCGAAAACGCCGTTGAGTACTTCATCAGCTACTACGACTACTACCAGCCGGAAGCCTACATACCGAACAGGGACCTCTACATAGAGAAGGACTGCTCAATAAACCCGGTAATTGAGAGGATGAGACACTCGGCAACCGTCTCCCTCCTGACGAGGAGGGACGTGATAGTTGTATCATCGGTCTCATGTATATACGGGCTCGGCTCACCGGAGTTTTACTCGGAGCTTGCCCTGAGGTTCAACGTCGGCGATGAGATCGACAGGGGAAAAACGGTAAGGAAGCTGGTCAACCTGGGATATGAGAGGAGTGAGTATGAGGTAAGACCGGGGATATTCAGGGTAAAGGGTGACACGATAGAGATATACCCGGCAGACCTTGAGGACTACTTCATAAGGGTTGAGCTGTTCGGAAACGAGGTCGACTCAATAGAGCAGGTCGACTACTTCAACAGGGAGAGAACGAGAAGCTTCAGCTCGTACACGGTCTACCCCGCATCCCACTACGTAACCCCTCAGGAAGTGATGGCAAGGGCGATAAGGTCGATTAAGGAGGAGCTTGAGGAGAGACTCAGGTTTCTGAGGCAGGAGGGGAAAGAGCTTGAAGCTAAAAGGCTCGAGCAGAGGACAAGGTATGACCTTGAGCTCCTATCGGAGATAGGCCACTGCAAGGGCATTGAGAACTACTCAAGGCACCTCGACGGAAGGAAGCCGGGGGAACCCCCGTTCACGCTCCTTGATTACTTCCCCGATGACTTCCTGCTCATAGTTGACGAGTCCCACGTCACAATCCCCCAGATAAGGGCTATGTGGAGGGGAGACTACTCAAGAAAGTTCAACTTGGTAGAGCACGGCTTCAGGCTACCTTCAGCCTTTGACAACAGGCCTTTAAAGTTTGAGGAGTTCTTAGAGAGGATAAATCAGGTGATATTCGTCTCCGCAACGCCCGGACCCTTTGAGCTTGAGGTATCGGAAACCGTCGTCGAGCAGATCGTCAGGCCTACGGGGCTCCTTGACCCCGAGGTTGAGGTCAGGAGAACGGAAGGGCAGATGAGCGACCTCCTCTCCGAGATAAGGAGGAGGGTTGAGAAGGATGAGAGGACGCTCGTAACGACGCTGACGAAGAGGACGGCTGAGGAGCTAACGGAGTACCTCCTTGAGAAGGGGGTGAGGGCAAAGTACCTCCACTCGGAGATAGATTCCGTTGAGAGGGTTGAGATAATAAGGGCTCTTCGCCTCGGGGAGTTTGACGTCCTCGTTGGCGTTAACCTTCTCAGGGAGGGGCTCGATATCCCGGAGGTGTCCCTTGTTGCGATACTTGACGCCGATAAGGAGGGCTTCCTCAGGTCAACGACATCGCTCATCCAGACGATAGGAAGGGCGGCGAGAAACGTCAACGGAAAGGTAATACTCTACGCAGACAGGGTAACGAAATCGATGAAGGCTGCAATAGATGAGACGAAAAGGAGGAGAACCCTCCAGAAAAGGTACAACGAGGAGCACGGCATAGTCCCCAAAACCGTGAAGAGGAAGGTTGACCTGAGCATAATGGAGGATGCGGGGCTTGAGCCGTTCTACACGATTAAGGTCAGGGAGGAGCTGCCAAAATCGGAGGAGGAGCTTTTCAGGACGATTGCGGAGCTTGAGAAGGAGATGAAGGAAGCTGCAAAGAGGTGGGAATTCGAGAAGGCTGCAAAGATAAGGGACAGGATAAAGGAGCTGAGAAGGGTTCTCATACCCGATTAGTTGAACCGATAATGAAAAAAATGTAATATAGAGCTTGAACTTGAGAGGCGAGGGGAACCTTTAAGAATGGACATTGAGGAGGAGCTTGGCAATCTCTTTTCCGCAACAGCCATACTTGACGGGGATTTAAACGTCCTCCGTTTTGACGAGGAGTTCGGCAGGTTAACCGGAGGGGAGATTGAAGCAATTCTCCCCGAAAAGGCCAACGTTAAGTCCTCAATAGAGAGAAAGAACTACTTCCTCGGTACGGCAAACATCAAGGGAAATCAGTACTACATACTAATCTTCCCCGTCAAATCCCTAAAGGGGAAACGGCTGTTTTTGGGAATGAGCAACCTTAAAGAGGTGCAAAAC
>CAZIVU010000001.1:18206-30827 GCA_964542865.1 uncultured bacterium
CCTAAAGGGGAAACGGCTGTTTTTGGGAATGAGCAACCTTAAAGAGGTGCAAAACCTGCTTAGAACAGTAGTTGAAAAATCCCCGGCTCTCATCTTTATCTACAGGGACAGCTACATCTACGTCAATCGAGCATTTGAAAGCTTTACAGGTTACACCCTTGAGGAGCTGAGGAGGAAGAAGCCGTGGGAAATAGTCCACCCCGACTTTCTTGAATCGACGAAGAAGATAGCCCTTGAAAGGCTAAAGGGGAAACGCAGGGACAAGACGTACAGGTATATAACAGTAATAACAAAGTCTGGAGAAAAGAGGTTTGCAGAGCTTATAACTACGACAGTAAAGTGCTGCGGTGGATTTGCAGGTCTTGGAATAGGAATAGACAAAACCGAGGAAAAGCTCTTGGAGGAGAAACTGCTCCGCATTACCTACTACGATGAGCTAACGGGACTGCCAAACAGGAAAACGTTTCTCATGAAGCTCCACAAAGCCCTGAAATACGCTGAAAAGAACAACCACTCAATAGCCATCATACTGCTGGACGTGAGGAACTTCAAGCTGATAAACAGCAAGTACGGGTTTGAAACCGGGGACAAGCTCCTCAAACAGCTATCTGAAAGGCTCAAAAAATCTGTATTTAGCGTTGACACAGTTGCAAGGATTGGAGCAGACAGGTTCTCAATCCTCATCTACTCTTTCAAGGATCCCGTAAAACTTTCAAAAATTATCAAGAGGATTACCGGCAACGTGGTGGGGAGCTACAAAATTAACGGCCATGAGATTTTCGTGGATGTAAAGATGGGAATAACCGTATTCCCGAAGGATGGAAGCGATGGGGAGACCCTTCTCAAGAACGCAGAGATTGCACTGTCCAAAGCAAAGCTAAGCCCTGACAAGACATTCGATTTCTACTCTAAGGACTACACAGCGGAAATCACGAAAATCCTCGACATAAAGGAGAGGATACGGGAAAGCATAAACAGCAAAGGGGTCCTGCTCCGTTTTCAGCCCATCTTGGACATAAACACCATGAAGGTTGAAATGGCAGAAGTCCTGGTCAGGTTAAACAGTTCGGGAGAGCTCCTCCTTCCGGAGAACTTCATCCCCATTGCCGAGCAGAGCGGACTGATCAACCAGCTCGGAAACGTCATCCTTGAGAAAACGCTTGCCCACATCAGGGAACTCAAAAACAGTCCGAAAAACGTCAGGTTCTCCCTCAACATCTCTCCGGTCCAGCTTAAGAGGTCCGACTTTTGCCACAACTTCATAAACACCGTGGAAGCAAACGGGGTATCTCCATCAACATTCACGGTCGAGATAACGGAAACGGCGATAATGGAAAACGTTGAGGAGAACATCTACAAACTGAAAAGGCTGAAAAGCAAAGGTGTATCCGTAGCGATTGACGATTTTGGCAAAGGCTACTCATCGCTGAACTACCTGAAATCCCTCCCCTTAGATTACCTCAAGATAGATTCCTCATTTATCGAGAAGATAGGCAAAGACAGGGATTACGAAGCTGTTGTTAAAACGATAATCTCAATAGCCGGGATATTCAACTTCAGGACAATTGCAGAGGGCATAGAAACTCAGGAGCAGCTTGAATTCCTGAGGGAAAACGGCTGCAACCTCGGGCAGGGTTTCCTCTTTTACGAGCCTCTTCCCTTTGAGGAGTTCATCAAGCTCCTACCCTAAAACCTCGGAAATCGCTTCCCTGTAAACTTCAACCATGAAATCTATCTCATCAAAGGTTATTGATAGGGGAGGCATGATTACAAGAACGGGACCCAGCGGGCGGGTGAAAACGCCTTTCTCCACAATTCTCCTTGAAACCCTCCTTCCAACATCCTCCCTCCACGAAAAGCCCTCCTTCGTTCTCCTGTCCTTTACAAGCTCAACACCAATCATGAAACCCTTTCCCCTTATATCTCCAACGTGCTCCATATCACCAAGCCTATCCTTCACCCTTGAGTGAAGGTACTCCACCTTTCCGGATAGGTTCTCAGGCCAACCTTTCCTCTCAAAGAGGTCTATGTTGGCAAGGGCAACGGAGCAGCCAAGCTGGTTTCCCGTAAAGGTGTGTCCGTGGAAAAACGTCTTTCCGGCTCCGTAGTCCCCTCCCCAGAAAGCCATGTAGACTTCATCGGTCGCAAGCGTTGCCGCAAGCGGCATATACCCCGCCGTCAGCCCTTTTGAGACCGCCATTATGTCGGGGACAACGCCCTCCCACTCACAGGCAAACATCCTCCCCGTCTTTCCAAAGCCGGTTGCGACCTCATCCAGTATGAGGAGAACGTTGTAATCCTTGCAGAGCTCCTTTACCCCCTTCAGGAAGCCCGGAGGGTGAACAATTATCCCGGCTGCCGCCTGAACTAACGGCTCCATAACAACGGCAGCTATCTCCTCATGGTGAACCTCAAGGAGCTCCTTAAGCTTTTTGAGGCTGAACTCCCTGCACTCCTCCGGCGTTCCGTCAAACCTGTAGGGGTGGGGAGCAGGGATCCTGTAGGTCTCGAACATAAGCTCTCTGAACATGGAGTGGAAAAGGTCAATCCCCCCTATGCTCACAGAACCGATCGTATCACCGTGGTAGGCTTCCTCAAGTTTCACAAACTTCGTCTTTTCTCCCTTCCCCTTCAGCTGCCAGTACTGGTAAGCCATCTTGAGGGCAACCTCCATCGCAGTAGAGCCGTCATCCGAGAAGAAGACGTGGTTCAGCCCCTCAGGAGATATCTCAACGAGTTTCTTCGCAAGCTCAACGGCAGGAACGTTTGAAAGCCCGAGAAGCGTTGAATGGGCGACCTTTTTCAGCTGTTCTACCACAGCTCTGTTAAGCTCATCAACGTTGTGCCCGTGAACGTTGCACCATATAGAGCTTACGGCATCAAGGTACCTCTTCCCGTCAGTATCGTAAAGCCAGCAGCCCTCAGCCCTCTCAACAATTATCGGCTCCTGTTTTACGTACTCGGCCATCTGGGTGAAAGGGTGCCACACGTACCTTTTATCCCACTCCTTGAGCCTTTCCCTCATCCTTACCTCTCAGGTAATCCCTAAGTATCAGAGCAGCTGCAACGTCGTCAACCTTTTCCCCATCCTTCCCTATCTCCCTGCACAGCTGGACCGCCTCTTCGGTTGAGAGGTACTCATTCTGGAAGATAACCTCAACGCTTACCCCTTCCCTTTCGAGGAAATCCTGAAGCTTCCTTGAAAACTTCCTCACCTTGTCCGACATGATGGTTTCCTCCCCTGAGGATGTCAGGGGAAGGCCGATGACGAGGGTTGTTACCCCTTCTCTTTCAATTATCTCCCTTATCTCGTTAAACGTGGAAGCGTTATCCTTTCTGAGTATTATCCTGTAAGGTCTGACCGTAATCCTCAGTGGGTCTGAAATGGCAACACCGATCCTCTTAAACCCAACATCAAGGGCTGCCGCCCGTCCTGTTCCCGAGCTCAATCCTCTCCTCTTTTGGCCTGTTCACCTCAATGAAGATCTCAACCCTCCTGTTCCTCGCCTGTAATATAGGATTTTTCCACGTGTAGAGGGGTCTTGTATCTCCATAACCGACGGCTGACAGCTTTGAGGGGTCAACCCCGCACTTCGTAAGGTACTCAACAACCGTCGTTGCCCTCCTTATGGATAGGTCCCACGCATCCTTCACCCCGGGGAGCTTCCTGATGGGGGAACCTGTCCCCGTATGCCCCTCAACCCTTACCGTGAAGTTCCCCCTCAAGCCCTTTATGACCTCTGCTACCTGCTTCAAAGCTTTCTTTGCGTCGGGGGTAAGCTCAAACGAGTCTTTCTTAAAGATTATCCTGTTGAAAAGCCTTATCATAACGTACTCCTTCGTGACAACAATCTGGTAGGCAGCTATGGGGAGAATCTTCTTCAGCCTCTTCTTAACCTTTAGTGCAACGTCCGTTGTATACGCCCTTACAGGCTTTACAATGGATATCTTCTTGAAGGATTTTGCCTTTTCACCCTGAAAGTAGGAGAGGAACTTCATCGCCTTGGATATGTCAAGGCTGCTCATGGAGTAGAGGAGTATGAAGAACGTGAGGAGGAGGGACATAAGGTCGCTGAAGCTCGTAAGCCACGCAGGTACTCCCTTGCACTCCTCCTTCTTCTTCCTCGCCACTCCTCTCTCCTAAAGGGGAAGTTTGATGACAACCTCTATTCTCCTGTTCCTTCTCCTGCCCTCCTCCGTTGTGTTTGGAGCGATAGGCCTGTACTCACCGCACCCTTCGGCTGAGAGCCTCCTCGGGTTGTAGCCGCAGCTTATGAACATCCTTAAAACATTTGTAGCCCTTGCCGCTGAAAGCTCCCAGTTTGACGGAAACCTCTCAGACCTCGTCGGGATGTTGTCCGTATGCCCTTCAATCGTTATGGGAAGGTCAAATTCCTTCAGCTTCCTGCAGAGCTCCATGACTATCGGAACGGCTTCTGGGTAGAGTTTGTCGCTCCCCTTAGGAAAGAGCTTATCCGTGTTAATCCTGAGTCTTATAAACGTCCCGTAAGCTTTCACCTCAGACCTGACGCCCATCCTGTCAAGCATCCTCCTTATCTCGGAAAGCCTCTTCTCTATTTTCGTGTGGAGCCTCGGCTTCGGAAACATGTTTGGGAACTCGATGTTTATCCTCCTCCCCTTTATCATCTTCTCCTCATAGATGATGTAGTGCCCCCCGAAAGCCTCAATTATCCCCTTCAGAGCCTGATAGAACTTCTCAAGGGATATTGTGCTCATTGAGTAGAGGAGTATGAAGAACGTGAGGAGTAGGGACATGAGGTCGCCGAAGCTCGTTAGCCATGCAGGTGCCCCCTTGCACTCCTCCTTCTTCTTCCTCGCCATTACTCCTCACTTATCTCAACACCGAGCAACCCTGCAAGCTTCTGCTTGAGGATGTTGGGGTTCAACCCCTTCTCAATTGCCTGCGCTGTGATGAGGTAGCCCTCCTTATAGAGCATGGACAGATCCTTGTAGTACTTGAGCTTTTTAGACACGGGAATACAGAGGGTATTTGCAAGGACTGCACCGTAAAGGGTTGTTATCATAGCAACCGCCATGCCGGGACCGAGAGCTGAAGGGTCTGAAAGGTTCTGAAGCATCTGGATAAGCCCTATGAGGGTTCCTATCATACCGAACGCGGGAAACAGGTCGGCAAGGGCTTCCCAGACGGCAACCTCTGTTGAGAGCTTCTGTTCGATCTGCGCCATCGCGTTCTCGGCGTTGCTCTCTATCTCCTCTATGTCAAGGCCGTCAATGAGCATCCTCATGATGTTTCCCAACAGGTTATCCCTTGCAAAGAACTCGTCTATGTTCGATTCGAGGGAAAGTATCCCCTCCTTCCGTGCCTTCTTTGCGGTTGAAACGAGGAAGTCTATCGTCTCAAGGGGGTCCGGAAGGCCCGGGTTGAGCGTCTTGAGAATTGCCTTAAAACCACCTATAAACTCACCTATGGGGAAGCCGGCCATCCCCGCAGCTATTCCCCCTCCAACGGTTATGAGGAGGGATGGAACGTTTATGAAAGCCCCCGGACTTCCTCCAAGGACTATGGAGATGATGATGAGAAGGTAGGCAGCACCGATACCTATGAGCGTGGCTATATCCATGCACTCTCCCCTATCCCGTATTCAGCTTTAGAAAACCTTTCCCGGGTTCATTATGTTGTTGGGGTCTAAAGCCCTCTTGATGGCTTTCATTTTATCAAGAGCTTTTCCAACTTCAAGGGGTAGGAACTCCTTTTTCATCCACCCGATACCGTGCTCCCCCGAAACCGAACCATCAAGCCTGAGGGTAAGCTTGAAGACTTCCCTGACAGCCTCCTTCACCTTCTCTTCCTCCTCCGGCTCGTACATGAAGTTAACGTGTATATTTCCGTCACCCGCGTGTCCGAAGTTGACGACCATCAGTCCATAATTATCGGCAATCGCGTAAACTCCTTTAATCAGCTCGGGGATTTTGCTCCTTGGAACAACAACGTCCTCATTTATCTTCTTCGGCTTAAGCTGGACGATTGCAGGGGAAACGGAACGCCTCGCCATCCATATCTCCTCCCTCTCCTCCTCATCGGCAGCAACCCTGATATCAACAGCCCCGTTCTCCCTGCACACGTTGATCGCCCTTCTTATCTCATCGTCAACGACGGACTCGTAGCCGTCAACCTCTATAACTAAAAGTCCTTCGGCTTCCGTCGGAAGCCCTATCTTCGCAAAGTTCTCAACGGCAACTATGGAGTTCCTGTCAAGGAACTCAAGCGCAGTCGGAATAACCCTGTGCCTGAACATATCCGAAACGGACCGGGCAGCCTGCTCAACACTTGAGAACACAGCCATTGCAGTCCTTACGGATTCGGGTTTCGGGATGAGCTTAAGGTAAGCCTTTGTTATGAAGGCGAGCGTCCCTTCGGAGCCAACAATGAGGTCCTTCAGGTTATAACCGGCAACGCTCTTTATCGCCTTTGAGCCAACGTTTGATACCGTTCCGTCCGGGAATACAACCTCAAGCTCAAGGACGTAATCCTTTGTAACGCCGTACTTGACACACCTCGGACCGCCTGCGTTCTCGGCAATGTTCCCTCCAATCGTTGAGTACCTGTAGCTTGAAGGGTCCGGAGGGTAGAAAAGTCCCAACTTCTCAACCTCCCTCTGGAGGTCATAGGTCACAACGCCCGGCTGTGTCAGGACTGCAAGGTCATCCTCAAGGATTTCAAGTATCCTGTTCATCTTCTCCGTGGATACAACAATCCCCCTGCCGAGGGGAGCCGAACCGCCTGTAAGCCCGGAACCTGCTCCCCTTGGGTAGATGGGAATCCTCTCCCTGTTCGCAAACTTTATAACCCCTGCAACCTCCTCCGTTGTCTCGGGAAACACAACGGCATCGGGGACAGTGCCGGCTCCCGTCGGGGTTGCATCAAACGAGTAGGTGAGGCACCAGTCAACCGACGTCTTTACCTTCCCATCCCCGAGTATCCTCTTCAGCTCCTTTCCAACAGACTCCCTGTTCAAGACAGCCTCCTAATACCTGATTATCTGGACACCCCTTTCGGGAACAAAGCTGAAAATCGAGGGGTCAACGGGAACGTTCTCCTTCCAGCACGTTATCTCGTACACGTTCTCACTTCCATCCACCCCGAAAGTTACAACCCTCTTTGGAATCAGGTCCTTTCCAAGGACAAAGGCTATGCTCCTGAACATGGACGTTTTGAGCTTGGGCTCAATCACGTACTCAAAGCCGCCCCTACCCTTCTTAAAAGCCGATACCGTGTAGAACTTCCTGAACTCCCTCTCGGATGAGAGCATGGAGACAAGGGGAAAAATCTCGGTCGAGTTATCAACCTTCGACACGTTCAGCTGCTTTTGTTCCGGAAAGTAGGTGTAGATAGACTTTCCGTTGCAGATGACCGTGGCAGTTGAGTTAACCGTGTATGTCCACCTGAACTTTAAGGGCTTCAGGAAGGTGAGGCTTCCCTCGTAAACGTCGTAGCTATCCTGAATCGGGTCAACCTTTGACTTCTGGGTAAAGCACACCTTAAAGGACTTCACACCCTCAACCCTTTTAAGGAAAGCGTCTATCGGTCCGGCAGATGCGCAGTCCATAAGGAGAAGGAGGAAAAACGGGATAAGGATTCTGTGCATCTTCACCTCCTGCGATTAAAGTATAACTTAATGTATGTTAAGAGTCGAAAACGGAGGAAGATTGAGGGTTATCGGAGGAAGGTTCAAGGGGAGAAGGATTAAGTCCCTCTCTCCGAAAAAGGGGACTCCCCTCTTAAGGCCCACAACGGACAGGGTTAAGGAGTCGGTGTTCTCCATCCTTGACAGGTACCTTGAGGGAACGAAATTCCTTGACCTTTTTGCAGGAAGCGGAAACGTGGGGATTGAAGCGCTCAGCAGGGGTGCAGAGAAGGTCTACTTTGTCGAGAGCAACAGGAAGCTGTGCAGGCTCATAAGGGAAAACCTGAAATCGTTAGGGGTTGAAAGCTCAAGGTATGAAATCCTCTGCATGGACTACATCAAAGCCCTAAAACTCCTGAAGAGAAGGGGACTTACCTTCGACTTCATATACGCAGACCCTCCCTACGAGAGGGAGTACTACACGAAAATCGTAAACCTTGTAAGGAACTTCAACCTCCTTGACAGGGACGGCCTTCTCATGCTTGAGGAACCGAAGAGCAAGCCGTTTATCCCTCAGGACAGCCGTTGGATTGTCGAGAGGAGAAGCTACGGAACGACGGTCGTAACATTCCTGAACTTTGAGGAGGAGGAAGGTGTTTGAGATATGCAAGGAGTTCAGCTTCTCTGCAGCCCACTCCGTTTACTCGCAGCACCTCATCAGGGAGCTCTCGGAGAGCACCTATCCAAAGTGCAGGAGACTCCCCGGGCACGGACACAACTACAGGGTCTTCATCTACCTGAAATCTGAAAAGCTCGACAGGGCTCAGATGGTAACCGATTTCGGGCACCTAAAGTGGTTCAAGGAGTTCCTCGACATCTGGTTTGACCACAAGCTCATTGCCGGCATGGAGGATGATGCCTTCCTATTCATGCTTGAGAAGTTGGAAATCCTTAAGGGAGGTAGAAT
Organism: uncultured bacterium; assembly: GCA_964542865.1. Lineage (GTDB taxonomy): Bacteria > Aquificota > Aquificia > Desulfurobacteriales > Desulfurobacteriaceae > CAZJFY01. Next base: position 26,781 of record CAZIVU010000001.1, read on the forward strand.
CGTTCTCCCTGAAATCTCAGGAGTGAAACCCTCAGCAAAGCTGCTCGCCGTTGACAGCAACTATGAGATTGGGGAAACGGAATTTTCAGGAATTGGGCTTTCTGAGCTCAAGCAGTTCCGGTACATAACTTTTTCCAATTTCCGGACAACTCTGGAAGGAAAGGAAGCGGACTTCTACCAGCGATTCTTTGACGGCATATCGCTCTTTAGAGGCTCACCGACTTCCGAAAACCTTGCCCGGCTCTTCTTCTACGTTGTGAGAAGAAAGCTTGAGAGGTTCAACATAACCTGCAGCGGCGTCAAGGTTATGGAGACGGAAACCTCATCGGCACTATACAAGGGCTAAATCGATAACCTCCCTTATTGAGCGGATGCGAATCACACCCTTCCCCTTCGACGGTGCAACGATTTTGGAAAAACCGTTCCTGACCGCTTCCCTTATCCTCAGCTCATCGAGCCTCACGCTTCTCACCTCCCCGGCAAGCCCAAGCTCCCCGAAAACTGCAACCTCCTCCGAAACGGGCCTGCCCAGGTAGCTTGAGATGATGGCAAGAGCAACGGGAAGGTCAACGGCTGGCTCATCAACACTTATCCCGCCAACAACGTTCACGAACACGTCAAAGTTCCTCAAAGGGTATCCAAGCTCCTTCTCAAGCGTTGCAACGATTATGGAGAGCCTGTTCTGGCTTATCCCCTTCGACCTCCTCTGCGGCGTTGAGAACGAGGCTCTCGTTACGAGAGCTTGAACCTCAAGGAGAACAGGCCTTGTCCCCTCTATACCGGCAAAGACAACGGAACCTGGCTTGCCCTTTGGCTTCTCGGAGAGGAAAAACTCCGAAGGGTTTGGAACCTCAACAAGCCCCTTCTCCCCCATCTGAAATACCGCAATCTCCCCCGTTGAGCCGAACCTGTTCTTAAGGCTCTTCATAACCCTGAAGCTGTAACCCCTATCACCCTCAAACTGGTAAACTGCATCAACTATGTGTTCAAGTACCTTTGGACCAGCTATCGCCCCCTCCTTGGTAACGTGTCCGACTATGAAGGACGTCAGACCTTTCGACTTTGAAAAGTTAGTTATACGGGCAGCCCCTTCCCTCACCTGAGAGGCGGAACCGGAAGCCGACTCGATGTAGGGAAGGTAGAGCGTCTGGATTGAGTCAAACACAGCAAAGACAGGATTTTCCGCTTCAACAACCCTCAAAACATCCTCAAGGTCGTTGCCGGGAACAACGTATATGTTCTGCCCAAGGATGCCTATCCTCTCAGCCCTCATCCTTATCTGCTCAGGCGACTCCTCGGCGGACACGTAGATAACCTTCCCGAGTTCAGCCATCCTCCCTGAAAGCTGGAGGAGGAAAGTCGATTTCCCAATGCCCGGTTCCCCCGAAAGGAGTGAAACTGAACCCTTTACAAGGCCTCCTCCCGAGAGCCTGTCAAACTCCCCGATACCCGTCTTTAACCTCTCACCGTTTGAGGCTGAAACCTCCGAAAGGGAAACGGGCTTTGATGAGGAGATGCCCGTCCACGATACCCCTTTCCCCCTTTTCCTTTCAACCTCCTCAACCAAAGTTCCCCACTGGCCACATTCGGGACACTTCCCGGACCATGCCGGAGACCTGAAACCGCAGTTCTGACAGATGTAAACAGTCCCTCTCTTTGCCATAGGGTTAATTTAATGGCCAATAACAAGGGATGCCAGATGGAAGACGGAAAGGGCTATAAGCCATGCAACTGCGAGCTCAACGGCTATAACCGAGAGGACCCACCTCCATGAACCGCTCTCCTGCTTTATGGCAGCCACCGTTGCAACGCACGGGACGTAAAGGAGCGTGAACACGAGGAAGGCGAGGGCAGATGGAGGGGAAAACGTTGACTGAAGGGCTGAAATGAGGCTTCCCTCTCCCCCGTAAAGCGTTCCGAGGGTTCCAACAACAACCTCCTTTGCAAGAGCTCCAAACATCAGGGCAACAACAGGCCTCCAGTCCGAAAACCCGAGGGGGGAGAAGATAAACGTGAGGTGGCTCCCCACCTGCCCTATAAAGCTCCCCTTTCCTGCGTACTCAACACCGTAGGGGAAGCTTGCAAGAGCCCAGACGATAAGCGAAACGGTGAATATTATCGTTCCAGCCTTGTAGAGGAATCCCCTCACCTCTATCCACGTCTGGTTGAATATGACGTTCCACGAAGGAAACTTGTAGGGAGGAAGCTCTATGAAGAATTCATGCTCCTCCCCCTCAAAGATGAGCTTTGAGAGGAGCTTTGAAAAAGCAAGAGCCATAACTATTCCGAGAAGGTAGAGGGAGAGAACGACAAGCGTTTTGTTCCCCTTGAAGAAAGCTGAAACAAAAACGGCATAGACCGTAAGCCTTGCACTGCAAGACATCCATGGAATTACAAACATCGTGATGAGCTTCTGCTTCGGAGAGCGCATCGCCCTCGTTGCGTAAACGGCAGGAACGTTGCACCCGAACCCGAGTATCATGGGTATCACGGAAGCGCCGCTCAGTCCGAATACTTTCATGAAGTTGTCCCACAGGGCGGCAGCCCTTGCCATGTATCCCGTATCCTCAAGGGTCGATATGAGAAGGTAGAGGATGGACAGAACGGGGAAGAAGACAAGGACAGCACCGACGCCAGCAAGAACTCCATCATTTATGAGCGAGAGGATGAGCTTCGGAAGGAAGCCGAACAGGGAGTTTACAAGTGAGGGAAGTCTGTCGCTGAAAAGCGTATCTATCCAGTCGCTGAACGGAGCACTAAGGGAAAACGTCGCCTTGAATACTGCCCACATGATGGCAAAGAATATGGGAATCCCCGTAAGGGGGTTTGTAACAACCCTGTCAATCCTGTCGCTTATCCTGTACTGGGGAAGCTCAACAAACGTCTTGACAACCTCCTTTGCAATCCTTGATGCAAGCCTGAACCTCTCCCTTGCGATTATCGTTGGAAGGTCACACCCGTACCTCCTTTCAAGCTCTTCCGATATCAGCTTCAGCCTCTCGGACAGCCTGTCCCACAACCCTTTCCTCTTTGCCTCCTCAATAACCTCAATATCCCCCTCAAGGAGCTTTATGGAAAACCACCTCCTCCTGTAGGGCACCTCCTCACCCTTCAGGAGAAGCTCAACCTCCTCAATTGCATTCTCAACATCCTTCGAGTACAACGGGGTAAAACCCTCAACCTTTACATCCCCGGTTGCAACCTCAACCACTTTCTCTAAAAGCTCGTTCAAGCCCTTCTTCTTAACGGCAGAAACCTTAACAACGGGAAGGTTCAAAATCTCCTCAAGCCTCTTAGCGTTAACCGAGTAGCCGTACCTCTCAAACTCATCTATCTTGTTCAGGACAACGACAGGCTTAACGCCCATATCTAAAAGCTCAAGGGTAAGGTAGAGGTTCCTTGCAAGGAGGGAAACGTCAATGACGTCAAGCGTAACGTCGTAATCCTCCTTGATGAGGAAGTCCCTTGCAACCCTTTCCTCAATCGTGTAGGACGTAAGGCTGTATATCCCGGGAAGGTCTATAAGCTCAATCTCAAAACCCCTGAAGCTGAGCTTCCCTTCCCTCTTCTCAACTGTTACCCCGGGCCAGTTCCCTACGCTTGCATGGGTTCCGGCAAGGGCGTTCATTATTGCGGTCTTCCCGACGTTCGGGTTCCCGGCTAAAGCGACCCTCACTCTCCTCTTCACATCAACCCTCAACAACGATCTTTGAAGCCATCCCCTTCCCTATGGCAAGCCTTGTTCCTGAAACTTCAACTATGCAGGGTCCCGGGGCTTTTTTCACAATTTTCACGGATGCTCCCGGAAAGATGCCTATCGAGGCAAGCCTGTTCCTGATACCGGCCCCACCGTATATATCCTTAACGGTTGCCACTTCCCCTTCGGAAAGGTCAAGCAAGCTCCTCATCGTTCGCCTCCTTAAGTTAGATAATATTAACTTTTTTAACAGATGTCAACTCTTGAAAGGCTATGCCCTTAAAGAGCGGTGAAATAAAATTAAGCTGCACGGAGGTTCACTTGAAGGAACTGAAAGTCAGGGCACGGGA
>CAZIVU010000002.1:0-28867 GCA_964542865.1 uncultured bacterium
TTAAATGTTAACAGAAGGGCAGCAGGGAATCAAGTCAGTTGCGGGGGTGTTTGAGAATCCTCATGTATCTTTTGGGATTCTTCGGTTGCCGGGGGCAACCTTACCCCCTCTGACTCCCCCTGTGAGGGGGAGAACCAACCCCCACTAACTCCCCCTATGAGGGGGAGAAGCGACCCCCACTGACTCCCCTATGAGGGGGAGAACTGGGTGTCACCCTGAGCGCCAGCGAAGGTTCTGAGATTCTTCGGCTGCAAAGCAGTCTCAGAATAACGGAAAAAAAAGCAAGCCAACGGGTGAACCTCTTTTCAAACAGCCTCAGTCGGTTGCAGGGAAGGAGATTACCCTGCGTTGGCGGGGAGGAGCTTCACCTTTACGGGTTTTCTCTTGAGGAACGCTGCCTTCTGCCTGAACTCCTCAAATGACAGCTCTGAAAGCCTTTTGAAGTAGTCTCTGTAAAGGTTGATGTCTCTGTAAACGGAAAGGGAGAAGCCGATGGATTCTGCCTCAGATTCCACAGATTCCCTTTCAAAGATTTCCGACTTCATGAGCTTTTCCCTTGCAAACTCAAACTCATCCCTTTCAACGTTGATGGCGCTTTCTAAAACCTTTTTCAGCTCCTCCTCAAACCTTTCGATATCGTTTGAGGCCGAGTAGATGGAGAAGTTCGGGGAGGCTGAAAGGTTCTGGTAGTCAGCATACGTTGAGAAGGCAAAACCTTTCTCCTTTATCTTTTGATGGAGAAGCGAGCTCTTCCCGAGTGAGAGGAGAGATTCAAGAACCTCATAGGCGATGCTGTTTGCATCAAGCCTCCATCCGAGAACAGCCTGAGGGTTGGCGACGCAGGGGTGTCGTATCTCGGATTCAAAGCTTCCCGTTTTCCCCTTCTGTGCGTTTTTCCTGCCGGCTTTCCGCCCCTTAAAACCCGCAAAGCTCTTCTTTATCAGTTTTTCAGCCCTTTCCTCATCAAAGTTTCCGCACAGGACGATGAACACGTTGTCCGGAACGTAGTTTCTCCTGTAGAAATCCTCAACGAGCTCAACGGTAAACCCCGATACGGTCTCCCTGTATCCGAGTATGGGGTGGCTGTAGGGTGAGCCGGCGTACATGTTCTTCATGTAGGTTTCCCAGAGCAGCTCCTTCGGGTCATCGCGGGACCTTACTATCTCTTCAAGGACAATCTCCTTTTCCTTCTCTACCATCTCCTCCGTGAACTTCGGGTTTGTCACGAGCTCGCCTAAGAGCTCAACAGCCTCCGAAAGGTGGTCGGAGGAGATGTGGATGTAGTAGTACGTGTACTCGTAAGATGTTGCTGCGTTGATATCCCCTCCGAGGCTCTCAACCACGGACTCTATGTAGCCGGCCGGGAAGTTTCCGGTTCCGTTGAACAGCATGTGCTCGATGAAGTGGCTCATTCCCCTTGTTCTTTCGCCCTCGTTTGCGGAGCCCGAGGAGACCCAAACCTGAACCGACAGTGAGGATACATCCTCCCTTCTCCTGAGGCAGTAGGTTGCTCCGTTATCGAGTTTTCCCAGTTTCATGGGGATAATTTTATGAAAAAGCATAAATTTTCCTCAGGGAGAAAGAATGGTACTTGTGCTTGGTAAGGGCAAGAGCGGGACTTCGGCTGCAAGGCTCCTTGAGGGAATGGGATTTTCGGTTCACGTTTACGATGATTCCGATGCAACCGTCCAGGGCGGGAGGTTTGAGTTTGCCGTGAAATCCCCGGGATTTCCACCAAGCCACTTCCTCGTCAAAAGGCTCCTTGAGGAGGGGGTTGAGGTGGTGGGGGAGGTTGAGATTGCCTTCAGGTATGCTAAGGGGAGAGTAGCGGCGATAACGGGGACGAACGGGAAGAGCACGGTAACGGCGATGGTTTACCATGCGCTTTCAACGGGCTTTAGTGATGTTTTCATAGGGGGAAACTTCGGGATACCGTTCTCAGATTTCTGCACCGATACCACCGAGAACTCCGTATCTGTCCTTGAGCTTTCAAGTTACCAGATTGAAGACCTTTCAACCTTCATGTCCGATGTCAGCGCTGTTCTGAACGTGACGCCAGACCACCTCAACAGGTACGGCAGCTTTGAGGATTACGCAGGGGCAAAGCTGAAGCTCCTTGAGCACACTAAAGGGGTTGCCGTTCTCAACCTCGATGACCCCGTCCTGTCAGGTGTTGATTTTAAGGGTGCAAGGTGGTTCAGCATGAACCGTGAGGCTGATGCGTTCTTTGACGGCAACCTCATAAGGGCTGGCTCTTTCTCCATCGATGTGAGGGAACTTCCGCTGAAGGGCTACCACAACGTTCAGAACTACATGGCATCCCTTCTCATCCTTAACTCCCTCGGCATGGACTTTGAGGCGTCGGCGGAGGCTCTCCTATCGTTCAACGGCCTTGAGCACAGGATGGAGGAGGTTGCCGTGGTTGATGGGGTAAGGTTCATAAACGACTCAAAGTCAACGAACGTTGACTCCCTCAGGAAAGCCTTGATGAGCGTTGAGAGTGCAGTCCTCATCGCCGGCGGGAAGGACAAGAAGCTTGACTTCTCACCGTTGAGGGAGGTTGTAAGGGGCAGGGTGAAGGCAATCGTTGCGATAGGTGAGACAAGGGGTGAGTTCTCAAGGGTTTTCTCGGATATCGTTGAGGTGTTTGAGGTTGATTCGCTTGAGGATTCAGTTCTCAAAGCTTTCTCTCTCTCCTCCAGAGGGGATACGGTTCTGTTCTCGCCCGGGTGTTCCAGCTTTGACATGTTCAGCAGCTTTGAGGAGAGGGGAAGGAGGTTTAAGGAGATAGTTAAGGGCTTGAGGAGATCGGTTGAAGCTTGAAAGGTACGGCTATACAGTATTCTTCGTATCCCTTGTTCTTTCACTTTTGGGAGTGGTCTTCATATTCACTTCAAGCTACTTCTACTGCCAGCTGAACGGGATGAAACCCTACTCGTTTGCGCTGAAGCAGGGCATTGCCCTCATCCTCAGCGTGGCTGTGTGCCTTTCAATATACAGGTTCTTCGACTACAGGAGGCTTGCTGACTTGAGGTTCACGTGGGGTTCCTACGCGTTCTCCATCCTCATACTCATCTTTGTCCTGCTCTTCGGGAGGGAGGTTCACGGCTCAAAGAACTGGATATTCATAGGCGGTTTCTCCGTTCAGCCGTCGGAGATTGCAAAGTTCTTCGTCATAGTCTTCATGGCTTCCTACCTCAAGAGGAGGTGGTACTACATCCAGAGCAGGTTGAACGTTTACGCTTTCTTCATGTTCCTCACATTCCTCCCCATAATGCTCATACTCCTTGAGAAGGATCTCGGCTCCGCCGTTATCCTCTCAATCGTCATATTTGCTGTGCTTTTCGTTACGGACATCAAGCTGAAGTACATCATCTACCCGATAGCTGCCGGAACCGTTCTCTTCTCGCTTGCAATAGTGACCGCACCCTACAGGGTTGCAAGGATAAAGATGCTCCTTCATCCCCTTGCCTACTACCATACTGCCGGGAAGTACAGCAGCTACCAGCTCGTTCAGTCCCTCATATCGTTCTCAAAGGGGGGAATACTTGGAGCCGGTCTCGGACAGGGTGAGCAGAAGATGTTTTTCCTCCCGTTTCCGTTCAGCGATTTCATCTACGCCCACATAGGGGAGGAGGCGGGATTTATCGGAGCTCTCCTCATCCTTCTTGCCTACGTCCTTATACTCTACTGCGGGCTCATGATTGCTGACAGGACGGATGAGAAGTTGGGTAAGTACCTCTCACTCGGGCTTTCCCTCTACATATTCCTTCAGGCTATGGTTCACATTGGGGTCAACATCGGGCTTGTCCCGACGACAGGGATAACGCTTCCGTTCATAAGCCTCGGAGGTTCTTCCCTCCTTTCAACGTTCATGGCTGTTGGCCTTATCATGAACATCTCAAGGTTGGTTCCTGAGAAGAGCAAAATCCACTACGAACCGATAGAGAAGGGAAGGTATGCATGAGGGTTGCGATTGCAGGGGGCGGAACCGGAGGCCACTTCTTCCCCGCTTTAACCGTTCTGAGGGAGCTGAGGAGGAGGGGCTTTGATGTTCTTTACGTTGGGGCAAAAGGGGGGATTGAGTACAGGTTCAGGGATGAGCTCGGGAATTGCCTTTTCCTTGATGTTAAGGGGATAAGGGGAAAGGGCTTACCCGAAAAGCTCAAAAATGCCGCTCTCATGTCGGGGGCTGTCCTAAAAACGCTTTCTGCCGTTTCAAGGTTCAACCCGGAAAGGGTTGCCGTTTTCGGCGGCTACGCATCCCTTCCCCTCGGAATCTGTGCGGTTCTCCTGAGGAAGAGGCTTATCATCCACGAGCAGAACTCCATTCCCGGGAAGACGAACCTCTTCCTGTCAAGGTTTTCGGGGAAGGTTCTCATCGGCAACAGGTACGCCGAGAGGTTCTTCAAGTCCTCAACGTTTACGGGAAACCCTGTGAGGTCGGGTTTTGAGGTGCCCGTTGACAGGGGCAGCGCACTGAGAAGGTTCGGGCTCTCCGAAGGAAGGTTCACCGTTCTTGTGGTCGGGGGGAGTCAGGGTTCAAGAAGGTTAAACGGGGTATTCATCGATGCCCTCTCGCGCTTAAGGGAGGCCGATATACAGGTAATCCACGTGAGCGGGAGGGATGACTTTGAGATGGTCAGGGAGGCTTACAGGAGAATGGGGATAAGAGCCTTTGTATCCCCCTTCATCGAAGACCTCTGGAACGCCTACGCTGTGAGTGATGTTGCCGTCTCAAGGTCCGGAGCCATGTCGGTGGCTGAGCTTTGCAGGTTCGGGGTTCCTGCAATCTTCATCCCGTACCCCTACGCCGTTGATGACCACCAGTTCTTTAACGTGAAGCCCATCTACGATTCCGGGGGTTGTTTTATTTTAAGGGAGGAGGAGCTTTCACCGGAAAGGGTTTCTGAAATCATCCTGAATCTTAAGAGGGATGAGGCTTTGAGGAAAAAGCTCTCGGCTATCATGAGGGGCTTTTCCGTTGATGATTCGCTGAAGATGATAGTGGAGGAGATTGTCGGTGGATAGGAAGCTCCTTAAAAGGGTGGTTGAAGCCGTAATCTTCGTATCTCAGGAACCCATATCCGCAGGGGAGATATCAAGGGTTCTGTCGGTTGATGAGGATGAGGTAAAAAGCGTGATATCTGAGCTTTTCTCCGATTACAGGGGAAGGGGAATAGAGGTTGAGGAGGTTGCCGAGGGGTTCAGGTTCTCGACAAGCAGCAGCGTGTCAAAGTACGTAAAGCTCTTCGTTGAGGACAGACCCGTGAAGCTCAGCAGCCATCTCCTTGAGGTTCTCTCGATAATTGCCTACAGGCAGCCCATCACGAAGAAGGAGATAGTCTCAATAAGGGGGAAGAGCTGCGACAGTGCGATAAAGAGCCTCCTTGAGAAGGGGTTGATAGAGGTTGTTGGAAGGGGGAAGTCAAAGGGGAAGCCGAAGCTTTACGGGACTACCAGAGATTTCCTCATCCACTTCGGGTTGAGGGATTTAAGTGAACTCCCGAGTCTGGAGGTTTTTGATGAGCAGGGTTGAGGAAGCCATCGGTATGCTCTACGAGGATGAGGTGATAGTGGAATCCTCCCTTGATTTCCTGAGGGAGGTTGAGCCGGAGCTGAGGAGTTTCCTGAAGCAGTTTGAATCCCTCCCGGATGAGAAATTTTTTGAGATAATTGCTAAAATTAGGGAAGCCATTTTGAGTGGAGATTACGAAGGCGTTAGAAAACTTCTGGAGGGAAAGATGGGCGTTATAACCGTTACCTATGAGCTTGGGGCTCTCGGAATGGAGTTCTCAAATGCTCTGTCCAGGCTGACCGGATACAGGGTTGCCTTTTCGGAGATCCTTGATGAGACCGCAAAGAGGCTTGACGTTCCCGGTTGGAAGGTTGAGAACTTTGATGAATTCAAGTACGTTCCCTCAAAGCTTTCGCTTTTCGGGATGTTCCAGCTTGAGAAGAGCCTTATAGACTTCGGGGCTATGTTTGGAGGGAAGAAGAAGGAGCAGATAAGCTTTGAGCAGTTCAAGGAGGCTCTCACGAAAGCCATTACAGCCCTTGCAGTTTCAAACAAGGTGATATTGGTTGGCCACGGGGCTGCATGCATCCTCAGGGATTACCCGAACTGCCTCCACATCAAGGTTGAAGCCCCGTTCGATGACAGGGTTAAGACCTATGCAGAAAGGGTCGGTGTCAGCCTCAACGAGGCTCAGATGCAGCTTAAGAGGATAGATGACAGGGAAAGGGATTTCTACCTTGATGTCTGTGGCCTTGATATAGACAGGATAGACCTTTTCCACCTTAAGCTCAACACGTCAAAGCTTTCCGTTGACGTTGCTGCTAACGTTGCCCATGAGGCGTTCAAAAGGGTTGTAGGGGAGGAGTAATCTCCCCTAACCCTGAAGCCTTTTCAGGTCTGAGAAGAACGATGGGTATGACGTTTCAACGGAGCTGATATCATCGATCTCAACCCCGTCCTCGCAGATAAGCCCGGCGACTGCAAATGACATGACTATTCTGTGATCTCCGAACGATCTGACCTTTCCCCCCTTGAGCCTTCTTTTCCCCCTGACGATGAACCCGTCCTTTAGCTCCTCAACGTCAGCCCCTATCGATTTCAGGTTTTCAACGGTTGACCTTATCCTGTCGCTCTCCTTTACCCTTAGCTCTTCGGCGTCCCTGACGACCGTTTCGCCGTTTGCCTGAGTTGCAAGGACTGCAATTGCGGGTATCTCATCTATGAGCCTCGGGATAAGATCTCCCGATATCTCAACTCCCTCCATGTTAGGGGAGTACTTAACCCTTACGTCTCCGACATCCTCCCCCGAAACCCTCCTCACGTTTTCGATGCTTACGTTTGCCCCCATTCTCTCCATAACTTCAAGTATGCCGGTTCTCGTCCTGTTGAGGATTACCTCTTTGAGGAGAACATCAGAGCCGGGAACTATGGCGGAGGCAACCATGAAGAAGGCTGCCGATGAGATATCAGCCGGGATATCTATAACGAAGTCTCCCTCAATCTCCCTCCTCTTTCCGAGGGATACAGTTAAGCCCTTTACCTCCACGTCAACGCCGAAAGCCCTGAGCATCCTCTCCGTGTGGTCCCTGCTCCTGAAAGGCTCCGTGACGGAGACAGGTTCATCGGTAAAAAGCCCTGCAAGGAGTATGCACGATTTGACCTGAGCTGAGGCTTTCGGGCTTTTGTAGTTAATCCCGTTCAGCCTTTCCCTTCCAACTATGGTGAGTGGAGGGTACCTTCCGTTTTCCCTTCCCAAAATAGTTGCTCCCATTTTCCTCAGGGGGATGGCAATCCTGTCCATGGGTCTCCTTCTCAGGTACCTGTCCCCCGTCAGGACGCTGTAGAAGGGTTGCCCTGAGAGGACGCCTGAGATGAGCCTTATGGATGTTCCCGAGTTACCGAGGTCTATGACGTTGAACGGTTCCTTTAGCCCTCTCTTACCCCTTCCTTCTATGGTGAGGAGGTCACCCCTTTCCTCAATCTCCACTCCAAGCTCCCTGAAGGCTTTAACCGTGTTGAGGCAGTCCTCAGACCTCAGGAACTTCCTGACAGTCACAGTCCCCCTGTTTATGCTCCCTATGATAACTGCCCTGTGGGATATCGACTTGTCTGAGGGAACCCTTATCGTTCCCCTCAAAGGACCTGAAGGTTTTACCAGCACGCCATCTCCTTAAAGTTCAAGGTTGAAGAAGACCTTTGCTCCCCTGAACACGGCTGAGCCGTTCAGCGTCTCCTCAATCCTCAAAAGCTGGTTGTACTTTGCGTTTCTCTCACTCCTTGCGGGTGCCCCCGTCTTTATCTGCCCGGCGTTTACCGCGACGGAGAGGTCTGCGATGAACGGGTCTTCAGTTTCCCCAGACCTGTGGGATATAACGGTTGTGTAGTTTGCCCTCTTTGCCATCTCTATGGCATCTAACGTCTCCGTTACCGTTCCAATCTGGTTGAGCTTTATGAGTATGGAGTTCGCAAACCCCTCCTTTATACCTATCCTCAGAAGGTTTGTGTTGGTCACGAAGACGTCGTCCCCGACGAGCTGGACCCTGCTCCCGAGGGCGGACGTCAGGACCTTCCACCCCTCATGGTCATCCTCAGCCATGCCGTCCTCGATGCTCACTATGGGGTACTTCTCCACGAGCCTTGAGTAGAACTCAACCAACTCCTCCCTGCCGAACGTCTTTCCCTCTCCTGAGAGCTCGTACTTCCCATCGCCTTTGTAGAACTCCGATGATGCGGCATCAATGGCTATCAGGACATCGTCTCCGGGAGTGTAGCCGGCCTCCTCTATCGCCCTTATGATTACCTGAACAGCCTCCTCGTTTGAGGACAGGTTCGGGGCAAATCCCCCCTCATCCCCGATGTTCGTTGAGTGCCCCATGCCCTTCAAAACCCTCTTGAGGGTGTGGTAGACCTCAACGCCGATCCTCAGGCTCTCCGAGTAGCTCTCCCCTCCAACCGGCATTATGAGGAACTCCTGAATGTCAAGGTTGTTGTCCGCATGGACACCGCCGTTGATGATGTTCATCATGGGAACGGGTAGCTCCTTTGCGTTCGTCCCCCCTATGTACCTGAAGAGGGGAAGGTCAAGCTCGTTCGCAGATGCCCTGCAGACAGCCATGGATACGCCAAGTATCGCGTTTGCACCGAGGTTGCTCTTGTTCTCCGTCCCGTCAAGCTCAATCATGAGCCTGTCTATGTTTGCCTGCTCCGTTGATTCAAGCCCTATCAGGGCTGGTGCAATCTCCTCGTTGATGTTGTTGACTGCCCTCCTTACCCCTTTCCCCTGATACCTTTCGGGGTTGTTGTCCCTCAGCTCAAGTGCCTCCTTCTCCCCCGTTGATGCTCCGCTTGGGACGGCCGCTCTTCCAAACGCCCCACTCTCAAGGTGGACGTCAACCTCAACTGTGGGATTTCCCCTTGAGTCTAAAATCTCCCTTGCAACTATGTTCGCAATCCTTGACATCCCGACCTCCTTACCTCAGTTTTTCACAGCCAAAGCTCTCAAGTTTCCTGCATATCTCACCATTGCCGTCGTCTATCTCAAACTCCCTGCGGTTTTCCGACAGGAAACTGCAGTTTACTGCCACGATGGGGAGTTTCAACCCCTTCAGGAGCTCCTGCGATTTCATCCACTCAATAACCTTCACCTTCTCATTGTCTTCGATAATCTCCTCAAACCCTATGTCGTGCAGTGCTTCCGGTTCCACCCTGTAGAGGTCAATGTGGACGAGGCTGTCGTAGGTGTGGACGATGGAGAATGAAGGGCTTGATACCTCATCCTCAGGGATTCCCAGCCCCTCGGCTATTCCCTTTGAGAGGCAGGTCTTTCCGCATCCGAGCTCCCCGTTGAGTATTACAACCGCTCCCCTCGGAAGCAGCTTTCCGATAATCTTTCCAAGCTCCTTTGTCCTTTCCACGCTTTCCGTTATGCACCTGCAGATCACTCTACCCTCTTTCCGACAAGGGATATCTTCCTGATTTTTGCCATCCTCAGCCTGTCAAGAACGGTGAAGACGTACATGTAGGGGGTTTCCCTGTCAGCCTTGATGTAAACCCTGCAGTTCTCAGGGAGCCTTTCAATGACTTTTGAAATGTCCGTGTAGACCTTTCCCCTGTAGAACACCTTTCCCCACTTATCTATGGTTATCTTCTCCACCTTCCCGGCGCTCTCGATGGCTGCTCCCCCTTTGGGAACCTGAACCTTTATCTCCCCTCCCGATATGAACTCTGTGGTTACCGCAAGGAATATCACAAGCATAAGTGAGAGGTCCAGGATGGGGGAGAGCATAATCTCGGAGAAGTAACCCTTTCTATCCCTTAGTTTCAAGGCTTCTCTCCAGATCTCTGTTTGCTTTTTCCCACATCTTTATCGCTTCCCTGCACTCATCAAGGGTTGGGACGAGGGCAATTCTGAAGTAGCCATCCCCTCCCCTTCCGAAGAACTCTCCCGGGGATACGACAATTCCGTAGTTCAGAAGGTGGAGGGCGTAGTCCTTTGAGGAGATGCCTTTTGGAGGTTTGACCCAGAAGTAGAATGTAGCCTCGGGCTTAAGGAACCTCAATCCTTCCCGCTCAAAGAAGTTCAGGAAGAGCTCCCTCTTCCGTGAGAAGACCTGCCTCCTCACTTCAACGTGCCTCTCATCGAGCCATGCCACCTTTGCCGCCTGCTGTATGAAGTCGGGGGAAGCGACGCCGAATGAGGACCTGTACTTCAGGTACTCCATAACTATCCTCTCATCCCCGGCAACGAACCCCGACCTGTAACCCGTGAGCCCGCTCCTCTTTGATAGGGAGTGGAAGACAACGGCACCCTCCGTTGATACCTGAAGGAGCGATGGTGGTTTTTCCTCAAAGTAGATTTCGGTGTAGCACTCGTCGGAGCAGAGTATTATGTCAAACTCCCTGCATATTGAGTGGATGTCGGAGAGGTAGCTTTTCGGTGCAACCGCTCCCGTCGGGTTGTGGGGGTAGTTTATCCAGACTATCGCTGTCTCCTCGAGCAGGTCCTTCGGGAGCCTGTCAATCCTGAGGAGGAAGCCATCCTCCTCCTTCAGCTTTACGGGGTTCGGAATCCCTCCGGCGAAGAGCGTTCCCCTCTCGTAAACCGGGTAGCCGGGCGTCCCGTATATGACCCTTCTCTTCTCGGAGTCGGTGTTCACGAACACGAGGGGAAAGTGGAATATCGCCTCTTTGGAGCCGGATGAGGGAATTACCTGCCTTTCCGGGTCAAGCTTTACGCCGAACCTCCTCTCAAACCAGACCGATATCGCCTCCCTCAGGTCTCTCCTTCCCCTGACGGACGGGTACTGGCTTACCTTCGGGACAGCATCTATGAGGGCTTTCCTTATAAGCTCGTCCGTTGGCTCCTTCGGATCTCCCGTTCCGAAGTCGTATATCTTCCTGCCCTCTCTCTTCAGCCTCTCCTTTGCCCTGTTGAGCTCATCCATCGGGTAGGGTTTCAGTTCCTTTATGGCGCTGTTCATTTCAGCCCCTTTATAAGCTCAACCATTGTTCTTACGGGCTGTCCGGTTGCTCCCGGGGAGTAGTACTTCCACCTCTTATCCAGGAATGCAGGTCCTGCTATGTCGATGTGCGCCCAGCTCTTCACACTCTTCCCGACAAAGCTTTTCAGGAAGAGAGCTGCCGTTATTGCCCCTCCGTACCTCGTCTTGCCAACATTCTGAAGGTCGCTGAAGTTCCCCTTTATGTCCTCCTCAAGGTCTTCATCGAGGGGAAGCCTCCACATCTTCTCCCCCGTCCTCTCGGATACTCTCAGTATGCTGTTTGACAGCTCCTCATCCTCCGTGAAAACCCCTGACGTGTAGTTGCCGAGGGCAACGACGCACGCCCCTGTAAGCGTTGCCATGTCCACCATCAGGTCCGGTTCAAGCTCCGAGCCGTAGATGAGGGCATCTGCGAGGATGAGCCTTCCCTCGGCATCCGTGCTGTGTATCTCAACGCTCTTCCCATTCCTGAACGTTAAGATGTCGTCGGGCCTGAATGACTTGCCGTCCGGCATGTTCTCTGCAAGCGGCATGAGGCCGTGAACCTCAACGTTTAGCTTCATCCTGCTTACAGCCATCAGTATCCCCAAGACGGCGCAGGCTCCCGCCTTGTCCGACTTCATCTTCCTCATGTACTGCTCGGGCTTTACGTTGAGCCCGCCGCTGTCAAACGTGACGCCCTTCCCGACTATGACGACCCTCCTCTCTGCTCCCTCCGGCCTGTAAGCTATGTGGACAAACCTTGGAGGGGTTTTACTTCCCCTGCCGACGCTCAGTATTCCGACCATCTTCTCCTTTTCAAGCTCCTTCTCGTCAAATACCCTGCACTCAAGCCCCAACTCCTCTGAAAGCCTGCACGCAATTTCCGACAGCGTTATCGGGTTTATAACGTTTCCCGGCTCGTTTACAATGTCCCTCGTGTAGTTCGTTGCCTCTGAGAGGAGTTTCCCCAACTCAAAGCTATCCCTGTAATTTCCGCTTCCCGAGACGAGGACTTCCTCAACCCCCTTTCTCCTCTCCTTTCTGTACCTGTTAAACTCGTAGTTTCCAATCAGAAACCCTTCGGCAACGGCCTTTGCTGCCCTGCCTTTCAGTTTTTCCTCCCCGAAAAGCTGGGAGACAAGTCTTTTAGCGTTCAGCTTTTTTGCCTCCTCAACGGCTTTTGATGCGGCCGTTCTTATCCTGTCCTCATTGAGCTTTCCCTTCTCTCCAAGCCCAACAGCTATAACGTTTTTGTAGCTTCCCCTCCACGGAATGGTAACGCTCTCCCCAACCTTCCCCTTGAAGTTCATGTTTGAAAGGATGCTGCTCAGCCCCTTCAGCGCTTCCCTTCTTCCTCCCTTGAAAACTCCAACGGCAACGGCATCTGCCTCGAGCTTCTCGATCGGCTTCTCCGTGAAAAGCAGCTTCATGACAGCCTCCAGAATGAGATTATCATAAGTCCTGAAATGATTTCAGATATCTCCGAGAGAAACCTTCCCGTTTCTACCCTTGCGCTGGAGAGTATAGAAAAGATAAGTGTGAACATCAATACGGATAGCAGTATGAACATGTACTCCGCCCTCAAGGTGAGTATTGATGCCGAGAGCAGAGCGATGAAAACCGTTAGAGGTAAAGCTGACTTTGGTTTGTCCGTTATTCCGGATATCGCAGTTGGGATAAACCCTATCAGCGGTATGAGGAGCAGGCCAGCAAAGTTGTTCTCCGTCAGAAGGTAGCTGAAGATGTAGAGCTTTGCAAGGAAGGAAAATGTGGGGAAGATGAGCCATAGAGGTTTGCCGTTGAGCAGCTCCCTTGCCGTTGAGGAGAAACCGTTTGCCTGTCTGCTCCTTGTTAGAACGTAAACGAACGTTGCAATCAGAGCCGATATATCCTCCGGGACAGCCAGCGATAGGAGTGAAAATGTCAGTATGCACAGGAGGGGGGATAGCAGGATCTGGATTAGCTCTGAGTTTTCCATGGGTGAATTTTATCAATTGTGGAGGGGGATTTAACCCCCTCCATCTTAGACGTCGTAGTAGAGCATAAACTCAAGGGGGGTTGGCCTTAACCTTACCGGGTCGATCTCCTCGCTCCTCTTGTACTCGATGTAGTCCTCAAGGAACTTCTCGCTCATAACACCGCCCTTCGTGAGGAACTCGTAGTCCTTCTCAAGGGCGTCTATTGCCTCCGCAAGTGAACCGGGGACTGTCGGTATGTTTTCAAGCTCCTCAGGTGGCAGGTCGTAGAGGTTCTTGTCAACGGGTTCTCCCGGGTGAATCTTGTTCTCAATTCCATCAAGGCCTGCCATGAGCATGGCAACGAATGTGAGGTAGGGAGCGCCCGATGAGTCGGGGAACCTTATCTCAATCCTCTTAGCCTTCGGGTTTGTGACAACGGGAACCCTTATGGATGCCGACCTGTTCCTCGCTGAGTAGCAGAGGTTAACTGGGGCTTCAAATCCGGGGACGAGCCTCCTGTAGGAGTTAACCGTCGGGTTGGTGAATGCACATACAGCCTTTGCGTGCTTTATAACACCCCCTATGAAGTAGAGGGCAAGCTCGGAAAGTCCTCCATAGCTGTCTCCGTTGAACATGTTCTCCCCGTTCTTCCATATGGACATGTGGGTATGCATGCCCGTTCCGTTGTCCCCGTAGAGCGGCTTGGGCATGAACGTTGCCGTCTTGCCGAACATCTTTGCAACGTTTTTGACTATGTACTTGACCCACATCACGTTATCCGCTGCCGATATGAGGTCGGCAAACCTTATGTCTATCTCACCCTGTCCTCCCGTTGCAACCTCATGGTGGAGGCACTCAACTACAAGCCCTGCCTCCTCCATCTTTAGAGCCATCATCTTCCTTATGTGGTCAAGGGCATCCGTTGGGGGAACCGGGAAGTAGCCTCCCTTTACCTTTACCTTGTGGCCAAGGTTGGGGTTCTCATCCGCCCCGCTTCTCCATATTCCCTCCTCAGAATCGACCTCATAGAAGCTGAAGTTCATTCCGACGTCGCACTTTACATCGTCGAATATGAAGAATTCCGGCTCAGGACCGCAGTAGACGGTATCCCCAATGCCGGTTGATTTGAGGTATTCGATGGCTTTCTTTGCGATGTTCCTCGGGTCTTTCTCGTACGGCTCCTTGGTGACAGGGTCAACGATGTCGGCTATTATCACAAGCGTCGGGATTTCTGAGAGGGGGTCAACAACGGCTGTTGTCGGGTCGAGCTTGAACATCATGTCGCTTGCGTGGATCGGTTGCCACTGCCTTATTGATGACCCGTCGAAGAAGAGCCCCTGCTCAAAGGATTCCTCTGAAATTTCATGGGACGGGAACGTTATGTGGTGCCACGTTCCGAACATGTCAATGAACCTGAGGTCAACAAACTTGATCCCCTCCTTCTGTATTAGCTCCACAACCTCCTTTGCGTTTGTCGGCTTCATCTTCTCCTCCTTTTATATTAGATTGCATCTTTTCCTCTTTCCCCGGTTCTAATCCTTATGATGTCCTCAACGGGTACTATGAAGACCTTTCCATCGCCTATTCTTCCCGTTCTTGCCGAGTTGACTATTGTTTCAACGACCTTCTCAACCATGTCCTCGCTGACAACAACCTCTATCTTTATTTTCGGTATGAAGTCGACAACGTACTCGGCTCCCCTGTAGAGTTCGGTGTGTCCCTTCTGCCTTCCAAACCCTTTGACCTCTGAAACGGTAAGTCCGTGAACGCCGATCTCTGTGAGGGCGTCCTTTACCTCCTCCAGCTTAAAGGGTTTTATTATTGCCTCAACTTTTTTCATTGCACTCCTCCGGAGAGTTTTCACAAAGTATTAAATCAAATTTTCCTCAGATTTTAAAGCTCCCTGCACCTGTTGCAGAGTCCGTAGAAGTAGTACTCTATATCCTCAACCGTGTAGCCCTTTTCCTCCACCTTGCTGCTTGCATACCTGCACAGGGGAACTTTTACGTCAACGATTTTTCCACACGACTTGCAGATGAAGTGGTGATGGTAGGATGTGTTCCCATCAAACCTTGACTGCTTGTTGACTATTATCTCCCCTATCTTCCCCTCTGAAACGAGCTCCTTCAGTATCCTGTAGACGGTTCCAAGGCTTATCGTTTTTAGCTCCCTCTTTGCCCTCTCGTAAACCTTCTCGGCTGTCGGATGGTCGTGTGAGTCCTTTACAACCTGATATACAACGGATTTCTGCTTTGTGTTCCTCTTCCTTACCTGCTTCGTTTTCATCCTTTCTCCTTGTGCTCTCGGTGTTTTCATGTCCTTAATGATAACCATTTTAACACGAAACAGAAAGGGTTTTAATTTGAAATATCTTGTAATATCATAACCCCATCAAGCTCTGTTGAGAGGTTAAATGCTATGAAAAGGTTGATTTTCCTGATTTTGCCGTTTCTGATTGGCAGCTGTTCCTTCTCCTCCATTAACCCTTTCCACAAGGAGCAGCCGGAGTACACCGTTTACGTTCCGAAGGAGAAGGTTGAGAGGGTAAACCTGAAGGGAGCGGAGAACGTTGTTTACTACATGAGGAGGGAGTTTCAGCCCCTTGAGGCTGAAATTGTCCTCAACAGCTATGAGGGTTTTATACTTGATGTTGGAAAGGACAGGGGGGTTTCCATAGGTGACCAGTTCCTCTCCGAGAGCGGAGGGGTGTTGAAGGTTACCGATGTGAGGAGCAACTACTGCGTTGCCCTTCCGACGATAGGCAATCCCCACGTTGGGGAAAAGGTTAAGAAACTTTCATTCAGGAAGGTTCTCTACATAGACTTCACAAAGTCAAGGGGCAGGAAGCTCTACAGGAGCATAAAGGAAAACATAAAGAACGTGGAGCTTTCAAGCTACGAGGCTGGTGAGGAGTTTAAGAGGAAGTTTCACCTGAGGTACCCCTCCGACTTCAGGAGGAAGGTTCCCATATCCAAGCTTACCGGGTATGACGGCTACTTCGTTGTATCCGATGCGAAGGGCGTTGAGGTGTTTGATGGGACGAAGAAACTCTTGAGGATATTTCCCTGGGAGGGGGTTCCCGTCTCATCCCTCTCAGAGCTTGCTTCCGGACCTGCAAGGCTTCTCCTGAACTTTGGGAAACACGCAACGAGCATGTTCTCGGCAAACATAGATAGGAGGCCGGATACGGAAATCGTGATATCAACGGAGAACGGGATAAAGGCTTATCACCTTTCACCTTCGGGCTTGAAGCTTGTTTACTCCTTCAGGAATCCCTTCAGGGGTTCCTCCCTGTTCCACATCTGTCCTGTGGATATTGACAGGGATGGTAGAGCTGAAATCCTGATTGATGGTTTCTACAGGGATACCAAGTCCGTCTCATCAGGCGTTTTCAGGGTTGAAAACGGAAAGCTCAAGCCCGTTGCAGTTTCATCACTCATACTTTCAGGGTTTGACACCGATGGAGATGAGGTTAACGATGCCATCTACGGCCAGAGCATCAGCGTGGACCCCGAGAAGGTGTTTGGAAAGAAAGTTTACCTGTTGAAGGTTGAGGGAGGAAAGTTCAAGAAGGTAAAGAGAATTAAAGTTCCGGATGACTTTCAGGTCACAAGTGCCCAGATATTTACAACAAACGGCAGAAAGTACTTCGTTTACTATGACCTTCAGTACTACCTGAACGTCTCGGACGGAAAGAGGGTTATCTGGAGGTCACCGATACAGATTGGTGCTTCCCCGAACTGCCTCTACTGGGAGGTTAACGACAACCTTATAAGCTACTACGTAACCCCGAAGCCGAAGCCGTTTGACTTTAACGGAGATGGTAATCAGGAGGTTCTCTTCTCGCAGAACAGAGCCGTTGTTCCCCATATGCTCACAAACGTTCTGACGTTTGATGGGGGAAGGGTTCTTATGCTCTACTCAAGCGGTTCGGGTTTTGACTGGGAGGAGGCAACGTCACCCCTCTATAAGGAAGGGGGCATTGAGGAGTTCGTGTACCTTCCCGATAGCGACGTTTTCCTCTCAATATTTACGGTTTCAAACATTTTCAAGAACCCGAAGTCAAAGCTCTTCATCCTGAGGCCTAAGATATGAGGGCAGCCGACTTCTTGAGGAGGGCTTTCAACGCTGATAGCTTTGACGTTGCAGTCCTCGGAGGTTCGGGGGTTTCGCTGTTTGAGGGGGATTCCCTTAAGTACTCAGATGTTCCCGGGATGCCCGTCCCCCACGTTGAAGGGCATAAAGGACTGATTAAGTACCTTTCAATCCACGGGCTTGGTGTGGTTGCCTTTGAGGGGAGGTTCCACTACTACGAGGGAAGGAGCGACGAGGAGGTAAGGTTTATACCGAAGCTTGCATCGGAGCTCGGGTGCAGGCTATTCCTGATAACGAGCGCCTCCGGTGCGGTTTCAAGGAGGGCAGCAGCTTCAGACTTTATGGTTGTGAATGACCACATCAACCTTACGGGGAGAAACCCCCTCGTGGGGCTGATAAGGGACTACGGAAGCAGGGTATTCCTTAACGCCAAGAAGCTCTACGATGTCCAGATATCGGATCAGCTCCTGAGGGCATCGGAAGATTTGGGGATAAAGGTATTTCCGGGCGTGCTTGCCGCAACGCTCGGGCCATCTTACGAGACCATGGCTGAGGTGAGGGTTCTTGACAGCTTCGGTGTGGATGCCGTGACGATGTCCTTCATCCCGGAGGCGATAGCATCAGCCTTTTACGGCATGAAGGTTGCAGGGCTTGCCATCCTGACAAACGACGTTTTTAAGCCCGAACAGGCAAGCCATGAGGATGTCCTTTTGAGGGTGAGCAATCTTTCCGGAAAGCTGAAAACTCTTCTGGCTGAACACCTTAAAAGATGCAAAGAAAATAATCTTATTTAAGAATAAATTTCGTATCTATTGACAGGAGAGAACTGTTTAGTGTAATATTGGCTTTACATCATTTCCGGAGAGGATTGGAGCGTGGGGATAAGAGAGAGGATTTTAGCCCTTACAGTTCTTGCTGCCGGGTTCTGTTCTCCTTCGTATGCTGCTTTCAACCTTCCGGCCTATGAGGGAGACCTCAAGACGCAGGTTGAGTTCAGGGAAAACCTGAACGACCACGATGAGATACCGTTTGATAACTATCTCAGGCTTGATATAAGAGACCTTCCCCTCAACAGCACACTTCACTTCTACGGAAAGCTCTGGAAAGACCTGGGCTACGGTGATGACTGGAGAATAGATGCTTACCAGCTAAACCTTGAGGTGAAGCTCGGGAGCAGAACCATAACCCTCGGAAGGCAGTTCATATCTGAAGGCTTTGAAACCCACGTTGCCGATGCGGTAAAGTGTGAGAACAGGCTTAAAAACGGTTTGAGGTACACGTTCTACTTTGGAAGGCCAAGGGATTTTGAGCCGATAAGCACTAACGGAGAAGACCTTTTGTGGGGAGCCAAGTTAGACTACAAGGGCTTCTTCCTTGCCTACGAGAACCTCAGGGATGACGGGAACCTGAAGAAGAGCTCCTTCTCTGCCGGTTTCTTCAGGGAGTTGAACAGGTACCTCTCACTCTACTCAAGGGGTGAGTTTGACGTAAAGTCGGGTAACTTCATTGAGGGTGAGATAGGAGCTTCTGTAAAGCCCACCAAGAGGTTGAGAGCCGATTTTGAGGTTAGCTACTACGACCCCACGTTCACGTTCCACGATAGGGAGTACCTTGATCCCATCTTCGAGCTTTTCTCCTCCGGGAGGCAGCTGAGGTTCAAGGAGAGCGTCTACTATGATCTTTCCGATGATTGGCAGTTTTACCAGTCCTACAGCTACTCAGACCTCCAGAGGAGCGGAAACGATGACGGACACCTCTTCAAGGCAGGTTTTATCAGGGATACGTGGCTAAAGAACGGCTGGAGGTTCTACGGGAGCTTTAACTACGCCGACAGCTGGCTCGGTACCCTGAGGGGGATTGAGGCCGGTTTTGACAAGTGGTTGAGCGCCAAGCTCTCATTCAGCGGAGTTGCCAACGTTGCAAGGTATGACAAGGTAACCTACGGGAAGCAGTGGGCAGATTCGTTTTTCCTCTCTGCAAAGTACTCGATTGATGAGTTCAAAACGCTTGAAATCGGGATTGAGGACAGGGAGAACGAGGACTTTGACAGGGATACAAGGTTGATGTTCCGTTTCAACTACCTGTTCTTCGGTCCCAGAGCAACTAAAGAGGAAGGAAGATGAGGAAGCTATTTGGCATTACCGCTTTGCTGTTTCTGTTCTCCTGCCAGCAGGGGAAGGTTGACTACGAGAAGGAGATAGGTGCTACGGCTAAGTTCCACCACAGGGACCACAAGAAGTTCATTGATAAGAACGGCTGTATTCCCTGCCACGAGATGAACGTGAGCATGAGCTGGGCAGACATCGAGGCAGCGGAGAGGGGTTCGAAGAAGATAATCATGCCCTCGAAGGTTACGTGCCATTACTGCCACAACAATCCGGGGAAGACGCCGGCTGCCGAAGCTCCGACGAGGTGTTACCTCTGTCACCTCAACATGGAAGCACTCAAGCCCGAAGACCACAGAACCGGGAACTGGCTCAAGGTTCACAAGGTTTCCTACGAGGCGAATCCCGATTCCTGCAGGGAGTGTCACAGGAAGCATGACTGTATAGATTGCCATATCAGGAGGGATACCATACAGCACCTGGTTCACCCGAGAAACTACACCTACACGCACAGCCTTGAGGCTGCCGCCGATCCTTCAAAGTGCAGCAGATGTCATCAGATTGGGTTCTGTTTTGAATGCCATACAAAGGGGTCGTGGACGAGATGAGAAAGCTTGTTCTTGCCATAACGTTTTTGGTGCTGCCCTTTCAGGCAGGTGCCGGGGAAAGGTGTGGAGGTATAGGCTACAGGGGCGTTGAGGATTCCTTCTGCCTCAAGTGCCACAGGGAATGCCCCTCCATCCACCCCATATTCAACGTTAAGGTTAAGGAGACCAAGTGCCTTAAGGTGCCATCAACGTTTCCCCTCAGGGACAGCTACCTTGCATGCACGACCTGTCACGATATGACGTCAAGCAGGAAGTACTTCCTCAGGGCAACGAAGCCGCTTGTTTACAGGACAGATTTCTGCTTTGAGTGTCACGTGAAAGAGTGTTACAGGAAGTTCAATCCCCACAAGACCATCATCTCGGAAAAGCTCTCAAAGAAGGAGAAGCTCAAGGCATGTGCTTACTGTCACGGCGTTGGGGCAAAGGAGGAGGCTTACCTTGCCTGTGTTGGCTGCCACACCGAAACTCCCCATGCGGGTGCTATTGAACACCTGAGAGCAAAGAGGAAGGACGTTGAGAAGCTGACAAAGGGCGTTAAGGAGATTGTCGATATTGAGAGCATGAAGGAGGTAAAGCCAAAGCTCAAGCTTGAGGAACTTAAGAGAAGAAAGCCCAAGATGTACCTCGTTAAGGGAAGGATTGAGTGTATTACGTGCCACAACCCGCATCCCCAGATTGCCGTGAAATCGGGGCTCCCCTCCAAGGAGGTTATGGAGGTTGCAAGGAGGGATTTTGAGTTCAAGCTCGAGAAGCTTCAGATGGATGCCAAAAGGTTTAAGTTCAACGATAAACAGGTCTCTCTCATGAGCAGGGATTTAAGGAGCGGAAAGCTTTGCAAGGTCTGTCATCCTATAAAGTCTTTAAGGTAAGGGGGTTAGAGTGAGAGCTTTTATGATAGCTTTGTTGGGAGTTTTAACCCTGACATCCGGAGCCGGAGCCATAAGCATTAAGGATGATGGCTGTTTGAAGTGCCACAGGTTGAGGGGCCTTTTTGCAGTTGGGAAGGACAACAGGGTAAAGGACTGCAGCATCAACGATGCTCTCTACGCCCACTCCGTTCACAGGAACGTTGGATGTTCGGAGTGCCACGACAGGATAGAGGAGTATCCCCACAACCCGAAGAACGTTAAGGCAAACTGTGCAAACAAGTGCCACGTCATCGATCCATCAACCGGAAAGAGCTTTTCCCACAAGGCTGTTGTTGACACCTGGAAGAAAAGCGTTCACGGAAAGAACTACAGCAAGGCTCCCGATATATACCCCTCCTGTGAATACTGCCATACCAACAAGCTCCTTTTAGATGTTAAGAGGTTTGAGGCTCTGAACAAGAGCTTTGACAGGTGTTCCATCTGCCACGGCGATAAGGGGTGGGCTGAGGACAGGCTTGCCCACGTATCAAGCAGGATGGACGTTGCCGATGAGAGGAACGGTTTTGCTCTCGGCTTTATAAAGACGAGGAGGGATGGCTGGGAGGTTGTGGAGCTCTGTTCAAGCTGCCACAGTGACAGGAAAAAGATGGAGAAAGCCATCAAGACGGAGGGGATAAAGAACATCTACAAGCAGGATAAGATTCTCCACGCGGTTGAGTCCTACAAGGTAACGATGCACGCAAAGATGCTCTACCTTGATAGGTCCGATACGAGGGCTGCCGACTGTCTTGACTGCCATACAAACAGGGACGGGAACTTCCACGACATATTCAGGGAAGACAGCCCTGCCTCCTCGATAAACGTGAAAAACATAGAGAAGACGTGCAGCAGGTCAAGTGAGTGTCACCCCCTTGCAGAGGCAAAGGATATGAAGAAGTTTGCAACGACTAAGTGGGTTCACATGAGGCCCATTCCGGAAAGCTTGGGACAGTGGATTGTCTGGGTTGTGAGGGGAGTCTTCCTTACGCTCGTTACCGTTGTCCTTCTGTTCGCAACGGGCTTTGTCATGCTTGACCTTTTAAAGAACCTAAGGGGTAAGTAGGAGGTTTTGATGGGTTTCTTGAGCGATATCAAGAAGAGGTTAAGGGTCAGGGAAGACCATGAGAAGCTCCTGATAGTTGATGGAAAGCACCTTGCGTTTGAAAAGTTTACCCTCTTCCAGAGGCTTCTCCACGTTGCTGCATTTACAACCTTCACGTGGCAGGTTCTTACGGGTTTTCCTCTAAGGTTCGCCTATACCGACTGGGCTCCCGTTCTCTACAGGATACTTGGCGGAACGTGGGGAGCGATGACGATACACAGGGTTATGGGAACCCTGATGGTTACGACGTACGTAACAACAATTATCTACTTCCTCTCCATTCTACTTGCAAACAGGGATAAGATAAAGGACTTCTTCAACTCCTTCAAATCCGTTCCCGGCCCTTCGGATATTACCGTTGTCCACTACTTCAAGTACCTCTTGGGTTTCAGAAAGGTTCCTCCGGACTGGGATGAGTGGATATGGGTTGACAAGTTTGACCTCTGGGCTGAGGCTTGGGGGATCTTTGCAATGGGTGTTACAGGTTTTGTCCTCTGGTTCCCCGAGGTCTTCACGGGCTTTATCCCCCTTCCGCCGGAGACCATTCAGATAGCGTACATAGTTCACCTTTACGAGGCAACGCTTGCCCTTGGGTGGATTGCCCTCGTTCACCTCTACATGACCCACTTTGGACCGAAGAAGTTCCCGATGGACTGGGTATGGCTGACGGGTATCTTCCCCGAGGTTGAGATGGTCGAGGAGAGGCCGAGGGCTTACAGGAGGATAATAAAGGCGGTTGCCGAAAAGCAACCCGAGCTCCTTGATAAGTACCCGTTCCTGAGGGAGAGGTATGAGTTTGTCCTTGAGGTTGAGAAGCTGCCGGAGGAGGAGATGATTGAGAGGATGCACGAGTTTGCTCACCATCTCCTTGAGCAAGAAGTCACTGAAGGGGAGGCTGCATAATGAAAAGGCTCTTTACCGGATTGATTGCCCTCTTTCCGATAGCATCTTTTGCCGCAAGCCCCCTCCTTTCGGGGGAGGCAAAGGACCTCCCGAAGTGGAGGGAAAAGCTTGAGAAGTTTCAGAAGCCAGTTTTCCCGAACCTTAAGAGGTACCCAAAGCCTTTCCACTCTCCGAACGGATATACCTACAGCGTGAAGGATGTGTGCACTGCATGCCACACGCTTGCCTCCCATAAAAAGGATAAGAAGTATGCACCCTTCTACAACGCCCACTCAACCTACCTTAGCTGTAACACGTGCCACTTCGTTAAGAGCGACCTCACCTATGGATGGGCTGATATTAGGGATGGGAACGTTGTTCCCCTGAAGAAGGGGGATTTCTACGGTTTGAGGTATGTTGAGGTTGAAGGGCATGTTACCCTGAGCGGAGCAAACAACCCCGCAAGGATAACGCCCTTCCTTGCCGGAAAGCCCGTTGAGATTCCCCTCAAGGGAAACGAAGCACTTCTTGACGATATTGAAGCTGTATCAAAGATGCACAGCGCACTTACGGATAAGCCTTTGAAGTGTGACGACTGCCATAAACCCGAAGGAAAGCTCAACTTTGAAGCTCTCGGATTCAGCAAGCAGAGGGTTTACGACCTTGAGCACAATGAGATTCTTCAGGGGTTAAAAAAGTATGAGACTCTTCACTTCCCCAACTTCATATGGAAGAGGTAGCTATGAGGTTTATCGTTTTCCTTCTATCGCTTTTTTTCTCCTTCCCCTCGCTTGCATCCGGGTTTAACATGCCTTCGGATATACAGGTTTTAAAGAACAGGATTTTGGTTGTTGACGGTTTGAACAACAGGATATCCGTTTTGAGCCTTTCAGGGAAGAAACTCTACGACATAACGGTTCCGAACCCCTACGGCATATATGCTGAAGGGGACGAGATATACGTAACAAATCAGAAGGGGAAGATTTACGTTCTCAACAGCTTCGGTGATCTGAAAAGGGTTATCTCCTTTCCGGGAAGGCCCATTGACCTTGTTAAGGTTGGCAGGGAGCTCTGGGTAACGGACGGGAAGAACAACTGCATAAAGGTTATAGACCTTAACGGAAAGGTTTTAAAGGTTATAGGTGAAAAGGGGAGCGCTCCCGGAAACTTCATAGGACCCTTCATGATATCAAAGTCAAAGAGGTTCGTTTTCGTCGTAGACTCGATAAACGCAAGGGTTCAGGTTTTTGACCATAAGGGAAAGCTAAAGGCATCCTTCGGGAAGTTTGGCATAGAAAAGGGGAACATCTTCAGGCCCAAAGGGGTTTCAGCCTGCGGCGAGGACGTGCTCGTTTCGGATGCGATAACAGGTTCCGTTCAGATGTTCACCCCCTTTGGCGGGTTTGAGAAGGTTATAGCGAAGGGGCTCGATTACCCAATAAGCATATCCTGTTCCAACGGGAAGGTTTACATCCTTGAGATGGTGAAGGGGAAAGTTGTTACATCTTCCTTAAAGGGAGTTAACTAATGAGGAAAGCTTTAATATTTGCTCTTATCGGGTTCCTCTCCGTTCAAGGAAGGGCTGAGGCGAAGCTTAAGAAGTCGATGAAGAAGGAGTGTTTGATCTGCCACGAGAACTGGCTCCTTGAGGCTAAGATAAAGTCCCCGAGGCTTTTAACGAAGAGGTCCCTGAAGGCTGAGGACAGGAGGATGTGCCTGACGTGCCACGATGGGAGCATAGCCGATGACAGGCTGACGTTTTTGGGGTTTGGCAGGCACTCCCACCCCGTTGATACGAAGGTTCCAAAGGATTTCAAGATGCCGAAGGGCTTCCCGACAAAGAAGGGGAAGCTTTACTGTGCAACCTGCCACACTCCCCATACGAAGACGGGAAGCGAGAAGAAGCTTGACTACACGTTTATGAGGGAGCCGAACGTTAACTCTGCCCTCTGCATCAAGTGCCACAAGGAGAACAGGGAGAAGGGAAGGAACCACCCGATACTTAACGACGTTAAGGAGGCAAAGTTAACCGATAAGGAGATAAGGGGAATTAAGGAGCTTGGAGGGAAGCTCTCCGCAAACTCAGAGGTTATCTGTGAAAGCTGCCACTCCCCCCACAGGGGAAGGGCAGAGAAAGCTCTCGTTTACTACGTTAAAAGGTCTCAGCTGTGCGTTGTCTGCCATGAGGAGAACCTTAACAGCAAGGAACATCCTAACAGCAAGACCCACCCGATACACGAGAAGTTTCCAAAGGGTGCAAAGCTCTCCCTGTTTAAGAAGGAAAAGGCGATTACAAAGAGCGTTGAGTGTCTGACGTGCCACAAAACCCACAGGGAGAAGAACAAGCACCTGACAGTTCTTGCTCAGAAAAAGCTGTGTTCATCATGCCACGTTGATGAGGCAAAGGTTTCAAGGACCGACCACGATATAGAAGGGAAGCTCTGTTCAAGCTGCCACGTGGCTCACAGGGCAAAAGGTCCCGTCCTCTGGGCAAGGAGAATTTCTGAGAAGGCTTACGAGTATGCATCCCTGATAGGGATAAAGCAGAGCAGGGATATCCTCTGTCTGACGTGCCACTACGGGGGAATGAAGGTCGGTAAGAAGAAGGTTGAGGATATCGGACTTATAACCCACCCGACAGGGAAAGAGGTGAAGGTTAAGGTTAAGCTTCCCCTGAACAGGAAGAAGCTTATGAGGTGTGCAACATGCCACAACCCCCACTACGCCTACAACGGGAAGAAGGAGGGCAACTTCCTGAGGGAGGAGAGGCTGAAGCTCTGCTACGACTGCCACAGGGATAAGAGGGAGCTGAAGTCAGGGAAGCACGCAAAGATTAAGAAAAAGCTCAGAAAGGGGGACTGCAAGGCCTGCCACCTTGTCCATAAGGCTAAGGACTTCAAACTATCCGCTGTTATGTACTCGGCAACGTCCCCGAATGAGCCGAAGATTGACGGTTTCTGCCTTGCGTGCCATGACCCCAACGGGATGGCAGAGCATAAGGTAAGGATGACTTCAAACTACGAACACCCGCTTGGAGGGAAGAACAGGTCGGCGAAGCTCCCCGGGAAGAGGGTAGGGTGTGCAACGTGCCACGAGGCTCACCTTAAGGAGGAGGAGCTTTTAAGGATACCGGTAAGGGGAAGCTCAAAGCTCTGCCTTGAGTGCCACGAGGAGAACTCCGTTAAGGGGACGTCTCACGATGTGCTGAACAGCAAAAACGCCAAGCTTTCCGTAAAGGAGAGGAAGAGGATCGAGAAGGGAGGTCCCTGTTCGGCGTGCCACGTTCCCCACAACCCGAAGTGGAAGGTTCTCTGGAGCAGGAAACTCGGCAAGGGTAAGACGGTGAATGAGAGGATGTGCAGCAGCTGTCACGTGAAGGGAGGAATGGCTGATAAGTCAACGGTTGGGAAGATAACTCACCCGATGGGCGAAGAGGTTAAGAACGTTTCCCTTCCGATGATAGACCAGTTTACAGGGCTGCCCGCAAAGAAGGGGATAAAGGGCGTTCTTGACTGTGCAACGTGCCATGACCCACACAACGGTGCGGACAGGAAGAGGTTGATAAGGTACACAATTGAAGGTGACAGCTACATCTGCGTTGAATGTCATAAGGCTGAAGGCTCCATCATTGCCACCGAGCACGATATGAGGGTTCTGAACAGGAGCTACAGGAACGCCCTCGGGGAGGATGTTCTGAAGGATGGTGTGTGTTCGGCGTGCCACGTTCCCCACAGGGCAAAGGGTAAGTTCCTGTGGGCATTTGATACGAAGAAACTTGACAGGAATACCGTTTCAAACTACTGTCTCAACTGCCACAGCAAGGATGGAATTGGAAAGAAGAAGGTAGTTAAGTTCTACAGACACCCGTCAAGGGATATAGTTGTAAGGAGCGCTTACAGGCCCGGAAGGATGGGCAAGTGGCCCACGTTCAGTAAGGATGGGAAGAAGGTCAAGTTTGGTGGCGATATAACGTGTGCAACCTGCCACGATCCACACAGCTGGTATTCAGGCTCGAAGAGGGGACCGGGGAGAAACGTTGAAGGGACAGTAACGAACAGCTTCCTCAGGAACAGAACGGTTGCAGGAAGCATATGCGTTGACTGTCACGGCATAGATGCCCTCTACAGGTATAAATTCTTCCATGACAAAAGGGCTCATGAGGAGAAACCCTCATACAGGTAGGAGGTTTAGATGGCAAGGGAGGTTACACATAAGGAGCTTGAGAACAAAGCGTGGATTGTAGTTGCTGCAACGCTTTCATTCCTTCTCCTTCCGCTTATAGGTGTATGGTTCGTGAAGTTCGTTCACTGGTATGCAAAGTCCATATTTATGTGGTTCTAATCTGGAGGAGATATGGCTAAAGCTCTTTCAAGGATTAACTTCTTCAGAAGGTGGCTCGCAGGTGTTGAGTTTATACTCTACGTCCTCATGTTTCTCATGCTTCTGCTCTTTGCCTACGGAAACGTTGTTGGGAAGTGACAGCGTTAGGGAATGAGAATCCTCCTCCTTTTACTTCTCCCCATTCTCTTTTCGTGCTCTGAGCCTCACGGAAAGAGGTATCCCTTTTCAACGGGAAAGAGAGTTGACCTTTCAAACGCAACGTTCAAAATCGGCGTTTACGGGGGAACGCTTTACTCCGCAACGTCATCCGACCCAAAGACCTTCAACCTTGTGATGGCGCATGAGACATCCTCGACGGAAGCCGTTGGAGACCTCTTTGAGGGTCTTACAAGGGTTAACATAAAGACGCTGAAGCCTGAAGGTGACCTTGCAAAGTCGTGGGAAGTTAAGGAGAACGGGAGGGTATGGATCTTCCACCTGAGGAGGGATGTCAGGTGGTTTGACGGAAAGCCCTTTACGGCGGATGACGTTCTGTTTACCTACAGGGACATCTACTTTAACCCGAAGATACCCAACTCAACAAAGGACATGTTCCTCGTTGGGGGAAAGCTCCCGAAGGTTGAAAAGGTTGACAGGTTCACCGTTAAGTTTACCCTTCCGCAACCCTTTGCCCCGTTTCTCTACTCCCTTTCGGCACCGATATTCCCAAAGCACAAACTTTACAGGTCTGTGAAGGAAGGGAAGTTCATGAATACGTGGACGGTTTCAACACCCCCTGAGGAGCTTGTCGGAACAGGACCCTACATGCTCGTAAGGTACGTTCCCGGTCAGTTCCTCGAGTACAGGAGAAACCCCTACTACCACAGGTTTGATGAGAGGGGGAACAGGCTTCCCTACGTTGAGAGGAAGGTTACCTTCATCCTTCCCGACCAGAACACCCAGCTCCTGAAGTTCAAAGCCGGGGAGATAGACTTTTACGGCGTCAGGGGAGATGACTTTCCGGAGCTGAAGAGGGGGGAGAAATCGGGAAACTACACCATATACAACCTCGGACCATCCCTTACTGCAGACTTTATCTGCTTCAACCAGAAGAAGGGGGCTGTTCCCGACTGGAAGCTGAAGCTCTTCAGGGATGTAAGGTTCAGGAGGGCGATATCCTGCGCTGTCGACAGGAAAGGCATAGTCCTTACCGTCTACAACGGTCTCGGCTATCCCGTTTACTCCCCGGTAACCTCCGCAAACAGGCTCTACTGGGATCCCAACTATCCCAAGTACCCATACAACCTGAAAAGGGCAAGGAAGCTCCTTGAGAGCATGGGTTTGAGGGACAGGAACGGCGATGGGTGGCTTGAAACTCCCGATGGACATAAGGTTGAGTTTAACCTCCTTACGAACTCAAACAACCCCGCAAGGGTTCAGATTGGAGCGATACTCAAGTATGACCTGAAAAGGCTCGGCATAGATGTTCACTTTCAACCCCTTGACTTTAATAACCTTGTTGAGAAGCTTCTCCATACCCACGATTTCGATGCCGTTATCATAGGGCTTACGGGCTCAATAGACCCGAACAGCGGGAGGAACGTCTGGATGAGCAGCGGGCAGCTCCACATGTGGAACCCCGAGCAGAAGAGACCCGAAACTGAGTGGGAGAAGAGGATTGATGAGCTTTTTGAGGAGGGGGCAAGGGAGCTTGACTTTAAAAAACGGGTTAAAATCTACAAGGAGGCTTACAGGATAATCTCCCGGGAGCTTCCCCTCATCTACATCGCGGCTCCCCTGACCCTTGAGGCTGTGAGGAACAGGGTCAAGAACTACTACCCGACGGTCTGGGGAACCTACAGGCCTGAAAGGATCTTCATCTCAGAGT
>CAZIVU010000003.1:0-2630 GCA_964542865.1 uncultured bacterium
GGGACAAAGCAGTTCGTTGACAGGGTTCTTTCTCCCCTAAGGGATGAGGGGGTTCGCATCGGGATACTTGGGTTTGACGAGTGTCTCATGGCTGAGCTTTCAACCCTTTTGCTAATGGCTCCCTACGCCGATGTCATCGTTGCTTCTCCGGATACTGAACAGGCAATAGGTTGGGGAGGCTTTTACGCGAAAATTCCAGAGGTTTTCAGCTCCGATAGAAGCTTAGATGCTGCAAGGCTGATAGTTGACTGCTTCAGGAACTACTACGTGAACGATTACCTTAAAAATGCTCCCCCGTCCGTTTACTTCGTAGGGCTCACGGCAGTCAGGACATCGGTCCTGAAGAGCATCGCCCGGGCTTTTGACGACTTTACCCTTCAAATGAGGAACTCACTGGATACCTCAACTCTGAGAGACTACTTCGTTGAATCATCGCCCGATTTCAACAGCTCATCTGAATCTCCCATAATGGCAACGGTTGCCGACTACAGGAAGATCAACTTCTCCGAGGATTCCCGAAACGATGCCGAAATATCGGGGTGGCTTGAAAAGGTGTCGGTTTCACTGCTTGACTTTCCCGTTTCTTTTCCGTCCAATGAAAGGTTCGGCTTTGACCCTTACAACCTTGCTATCGATGAGGCTCTTGTCTCAAAAGCACTTTCCCTCGGCTCATCCTTTAGAAGCGATTCGGATGTTGGCTACAGCTACTACAAATTCTACCCGAATATGGGTGTCTATACCTCGGGAAAGAACCTTATTGAAACTTTTGAAGAAGCCTTTGAAAACGGCAGTATATACAGGTTCTTCGGCAAGATCGATTCGGCGGGCGGAAACGTTTACGACCTTTCAAACAGAACAAGTGGGATTTACGTTGTCTGGCCGTTCACCGCTCCGACGGAATCAACGGTCAAGGTTAACCCGTGCACCTACCCAAACTACGTTAACAGTTTCAGCCCTGTTCTGGGAAACTTTACCTCCTTTGTGGGAGAGGTCATGGATATCTGGTGGGATGCCGCCAACGAAACAGGAACTACATGCCCTTGAGTGCTCAGGGCAAATGGAAAAGCTTCAGGGTGCCGGGGAGAAATGTTCTTACTGCTGAAAGGTTAAACGTGTTTGTCGCCTATCAGGAAGATGGGACCGAACGCCGTTTCCGTTATCCTTATCGGTACACCGTATATCTTTGAGAGGGTTTCGCTGTTGAGGACATCCTCCTTCCTTCCGAGTGCAAACTTTCCCCTCCCGATAACTATCACCTTCTCAACGTAGTCCCATATGAAGTTTATGTCGTGCGTTACCATGAGTATTCCGAACTTTCTCTCCCTGTTTAGCTTCGATATGAGGTTTATGATTCTCCTTGAGCTTTTGAGGTCAACCCCCGTTGTCGGCTCATCTAAGAATATGTAGTGGGGATTGCTGATGAGCGCCCTTGCTATGAGAACCTTTCTCTGCTGCCCTCCGGATAGCCTGTTGAAGGGCTTTGCGGATATTTCCTCTATGCCGATGAGTCTCATCCACCTTATCCCCTCATCCCTTTCCCTATCCGATATTGTCTGAAACCTTCCCATCCTCGGGAACAGTCCCGACAGGACAACGTCCAGAGCCGTTGCGGGGAAGTCGTGGGAGTAGCTCTCCATCTGGGGGACGTAGCTGAGGAAGTGCCTTTCGGGGCAGTTCCTGTTCGTGCAGTCAACGCCGTGTATGAATACCCTCCCCGAGAGAGGAGGGATGATGCCAAGGATCGTCTTTACAAGGGTGCTTTTCCCCACCCCGTTTGGACCTATAACCGCCCAGAACTCCCCCTCTTTAAGCCCAACCGAAAGCCCCTCAAGGAGGGGCTCCCTGTAGCCAACGGAAAGGTTTTCAAGCCGTATCCCCTCACTCATCTCATCTTTACAATATCTTCAAGGGGGATAAAACCGATATTTATGTAGCCCTTCTTCTCTCCCGGAGGGATGTAGATGACGGTCGGAGTGGAATGGACGTTGTGGGAAAGCAGCTCTTTTAAGAGGTTTTTGTAGAAGCTCTCAAGCTCCTTCCTCTTCTTCTCGGGTATCCTGCTGTAGTTCTTCTCAACCTCCTTCGAGAACGCCTTAGCGTATTTCATAAAGTTTCCGTTACCCTTCTCAAAAAGCTTCTCAAGAGCTGGTTTCAGGCCGCTCTTCTGAGCCATGTCTGTGAAGTATACAAATCCCTTCAGTGAGTTCTTCCCGTGGACGGGCAGGGGAATCATCTTCACCGTCAGGTCGAGCTCCTTTACCTTTTTCCCCAGTATCTCTTTAAAGTGGGAGTAGCAGAACGGACAGTAAACGTCCCAAACTATGTAAACGGTTTTTTTCCCGTTTCCAATCGTGTAGGGTATCTTCTCCTTCTCAAGCTCCTTCTCAATCTTCCCTATCCAGCCAAGGTCAACCTTCGCAGGTTCAACCTTCTTTGCCGGCTCAACGGGTGTGACCTTCAGCGTTCCGTTCTCAAAGTTCGCCCTTAGCATCTGGAACGTGAAGTACCTGTTGTCATCCGACAGCCAGATATACCTGTAGATGTACCTTGAGTTTCTCTTATCGTAGAGCTTTACCATGTAAGTCTTCAGCCCCTTTACAAACTGCCTGTTGACCCGCTCTATCTTTTCT
>CAZIVU010000003.1:2730-21030 GCA_964542865.1 uncultured bacterium
TGCTATGAGGGCAGCCCTCGGAACCTCTATCATCGTTCCGACCTGATACTCAACCTCAACCCCTGTCTTCATGAATGTCTCGGAGGCTACCCTGTCAACCATCTCCTTCAAGGTCATGAGCTCCCTGTCATCGGCTATGAGGGGAAGCATTATCTCCGGCCTGACATCTATGCCCTCTCTCTTGCACTCGCATGCTGCCTCTATTATCGCCCTTACCTGCATCTCGTAGATCTTCGGGTAGGCGATGCCGAGCCTTGAACCCCTGAGCCCGAGCATCGGGTTTACCTCCTGAAGCTCCTCAGCCCTTTCCCTTATCTCCTCAACCGGTATCCCCATCTCCTCCGCCGTCTTCTTAAACTCCTCCTCCGTTTTCGGGAGGAACTCGTGGAGGGGAGGGTCAAGGAGCCTTATGTTAACGGGAAGCCCGTCCATAACCTCAAATATCGCCTTGAAGTCACCCTTCTGCATCGGAAGGAGTTTCCTTAGTGCCTTCTCCCTCTCATCGGGGGTCTTTGAGAGTATCATCTCCCTCACAACGGGAATTCTGTCCTCCTTGAAGAACATGTGCTCCGTCCTGCAAAGGCCAATCCCCTCGGCTCCGAACTTCCTTCCCTGAAGGGCATCCTCAGGGGTGTCGGCATTCACCCTTACCCTGAGCTCCCTCACCTCGTCAGCCCAGCTCATAAGCTCGTTGAACTCTCCGGAGATGCTTGCGGGGATAGTCTTTATCTCACCGTGGAAGACCTCACCGGTGCTTCCGTTTAACGTTATTGTGTCCCCCTTCCTTACGATAATACCGTCGTTAGTCCTGAACTCCTCCCTCTCGTAGTCAACGTGTATCGTCTCGGCACCTACTATGCAGGTTTTCCCCATTCCCCTTGCCACGACTGCTGCGTGGGAAGTCATACCTCCCCTTGCTGTCAGGATTCCCTCGGCAACGTGCATACCGTGTATGTCCTCGGGAGATGTCTCGTGCCTTACAAGTATGACCTTTTCTCCCTTTTCACTCAGCTCAACAGCCTCATCGGCGCTGAACGTTACCTTTCCTGAAACGGCTCCGGGCGATGCCGGAAGCCCCTTTGCAATCAGCCTTCCCTCCTCTATAGCCCTCTGCCTCTCTTCCTCGTCCATCATCGGGTGGAGGAGCTGATTTACCTGTGACGGTTCTACCCTCATCAGCGCTTCCTTTTTGTCTATGAGCCCCTCGTGAACCATGTCAACGGCAATCTTTACAGCCGCCCTTGCCGTTCTCTTCCCGTTCCTCGTCTGGAGGAGCCAGAGCCTCCCCCTTTCGATCGTGAACTCAATGTCCTGCATGTCCCTGTAGTGCTTTTCAAGGATATCCTTTATCTTTAAGAGCTGCTGGAATATTTCGGGGAACTCCTCCTCAAGGGATTTCTGCTCCGGGCTTGTCTTCTGATAGTTCGCAATGGGCTGGGGAGTCCTTATCCCGGCTACCACGTCCTCGCCCTGAGCGTTTTTAAGGTACTCTCCGTATATCCTGTTCTCTCCGGTTGAGGGGTTCCTCGTGAAGGCAACGCCCGTTCCCGACGTCTCCCCCATGTTCCCGTAAACCATTGCAACTATGTTTACGGCGGTGCCGTAGCTCTCCGGTATGTTGTGGATTTTCCTGTAGGTTATTGCCCTCTCGTTGTTCCACGAGTCGAAAACCGCCCTTATCGCCATCTCAAGCTGTTTGTAGGGGTCCTGAGGGAAGTCCTTCCCCGTCTCGCTCTTTATGAGTCCCTTGTACCTCTCAACCAGGTCCTTCAGGTCTTCAGCCTTGAGGTCAACGTCGTGCTCAGCTCCGACTTCCCTCTTCTTCTCCTCGAGTATCCTCTCAAACTTATCGTGGGGAATTCCCATGACGACGTTTCCGAACATCTGGATGAACCTTCTGTAGGAATCCCATGCAAACCTTTCGTTGTTCGTGTTCTTTGCAAGTCCCCTGACGGTTTCGTCGTTCAACCCTAAGTTGAGAATTGTGTCCATCATTCCCGGCATCGATACCGGTGCCCCGGACCTGACGGAGACCAGAAGGGGGTTCTCAACGCTCCCGAACCTCTTTCCTGCTACCTCCTCAATCCTCTTTATACCTTCAAGAACCTGCTCCCACAAGCCTTCAGGGAAATTCCTTCCAAGCTCAAAGTACTTCCTGCAGACCTCGGTTGTTATGGTTATTCCGGGAGGGACGGGGAGCCCTAAGTTTGTCATCTCTGCCAAGTTTGCTCCCTTACCGCCCAGGAGGAGCTTCATCTCTGCCGTTCCTTCGGCCTTTCCGTCTCCGAAGAAGTAGACCATCTTTTCAGACATTGGGGGCCTCCTAAGAAGGTTTGATCTTTGAGAAGTCTGCAAGCCTTAAAAGGGCATCGGATATCATCTTTAACAGCGACAGCCTCATACTCCTCACCCTTTCATCCTTTTCCATGACAAGCACGTTGTCAAAAAACCTGTCAACGAACGGTTTAAGTTCCTTAACTTTCAGGAATGCCTCCCTGTACCTCCTCTCCCCTTCGAGCAGCTCTATATCCCTCTTTACCCTATCGAAAGCCCTGAGGAGCTCACTTTCGTACTCGTTTGTCGGTTCAACCCTTTCAAAAGGAGTGAAGCCTTCGGGAATGATGTTCATCACCCTTCTGAACGTCAGCATCACGTCCTCAAAGCCTTCCTGCCTCTTCAGGCTCTGAAGCGTCTCAACCCTTTTCCTTGCATCGTAGAGGTTGTCCGTTATCGGCAGTATTGAGTCCACGACGTCAAAGTCAAACCCATCCTGAAGGAGAATTGCCCTGAACCTGTCCTTTATGAACTGCTCGACCTGAGACGGCGTGTCTTCTGAAAGCTTTACCGTGTATAGCCTGAAGGATCTGTCGATTATTTCCCGTATCCCTCTGTCTATCTCGTTTCTCAGGATTGTATGGATTATGCCGACTGCGCTCCTTCGGAGGGCAAACGGGTCCTCTGAGCCTGAGGGCTTCAGACCGGCCCCTATGAACCCGGTGAGGTTATCAACCTTTTCGGCAATGCTGAGGGATATTCCCGTTTCTGTCCTTGCAACCCTGTCGCCGAGGAACCTTGGAAGGTACTGCTCCTCTATCGCCTCTGCAACCCTCCTGTCCTCCCCCTCCTCAAGGGCGTAGTACTTTCCCATCGTTCCCTGAAGCTCAGGAAACTCCTTTACCATCTCCGTGAGAAGGTCGGACTTTGAAAGGAGGGCTGCCCTTTCAGATAGCCCCTCTATCTCGCTGTCCTCCCAGAGGGTTCTTGCCACGAAGGGGGAAAGCTTCTTCAGCCTCTGAACCTTATCGTAGACAGTCCCGAGCTTTTCATGGAGGATGACCCCCTTCAAGCCCTCAATCCTCTCCTCAAGCCTCCCTTTCCTGTCCTCGTTGTAGAAGAAGAGGGCATCCGACAGCCTTGCCCTCAAAACTTTCTCATAGCCCCTTATTATCTTCTGCTCGTCGGAGACTTTTATGTTTGAAACCGCTATAAAGTGGTTCTTCAGCTTTCCATCCTCATCGACGATGGAGAAGTACCTCTGGTGGTCCCTCATCACGACAACGGGAACCTCCTTTGGGAGCCTGAGGAACTCCCTGTCAAATGAGCCGATGAGGGGAACCGGGTACTCGACGAGGTTTACCACCTCGCTCAGAAGCTCCCTGTCTTTCAGGACTTTCCCTCCAACCCTTTTTGAGAGGGAGTTGAGGCTGTCCAGAATTATCGCCTCCCTCCTGCTGATGTCCGCAATCACAAACCTCTTCTCCAGCTCATTCAGGAAGTCGGATGCCTCCCTTACGGTGAACGGCTCCGGTGAAAGGAACCTGTGCCCCCTTGACGTGTTGCCGCTCCTTATTCCGTCAACCTCAAACTCAACGGTTCTGCCTCCGAAGACGGCAGTTATCCACCTTATGGGCCTTGCAAACCTGAGCCTTCCCGTTCCCCACCTCATGCTCTTCCTGAAGGGGATATCCCTTATGAGCTGGGGTATCAGCGATGAGATTACCTCCTCCGCCCTCTTCCCGCTGACCCTTCTCCTTATAGCAACGTAAACTCCCCTCTTTCCGGGAGGGTTTTCAACCTTTACAAGCTCATCAACGCTTGCACCTTTTGACCTTGCGAAGCCGAGTGCCGCCCTTGTCGGGTTCCCCTCCTCATCGAAAGCTGCGGAGAGTGACGGTCCGACTATGAGCTCCTCGGATTCCGGCTGAACCTCTGGCACGCCGTAGGCTATGATTATCAACCTCCTCGGAGTTCCGAACGTTTCAACCTTCTCAGGGGTGAGCCTCTCCCTCCTCATCCTTACGTCAAACTCTATCCTGAGGAACTCGAGGGCAGGCTTTATAAAGGATGGCGGAAGCTCTTCAGTCCCGATCTCTAAGAGAAAGTTCTCCTTCACTTTTTCCCCTCTTCGACGTACCGTCCTGCGCACATGTTGGCAATCCTCCTCACGCGCCCTATGTAGGATGCCCTCTCGGCTACGGATATGGCTCCCCTTGAATCGAGAAGGTTGAACACGTGGGAGCACTTGAGGCAGTAATCGTAGGCTGGAAGCACGAGCCCCTTTTCAAGGAGCATCTCCGATTCCCTTTCAAACGTCTCAAAGAGCGATTTCAACCTTTCAACGTCAGCGGTCTCAAAGTTGTAGGTTGACCACTGGTACTCGCTCTCCCTGTAGAGGTCTCCGTACTTCACCCCATCCGTCCAGATGATGTCGTAAACGCTGTCAACGTTCTGGATGTACATCGCTATCCTTTCAAGGCCATACGTTATCTCAACGGATACCGGGTCAAGGTCTATCCCTCCAGCCTGCTGGAAGTAGGTAAACTGGGTTATCTCCATTCCATCAAGCCAGACCTCCCATCCGAGTCCCCATGCTCCCAATGTCGGGGATTCCCAGTCGTCCTCAACAAACCTGATATCGTGCTCGAAAGGGTCTATGCCTATGGCTTTCAGGCTTTCAAGGTATATCTCCTGAGAGTTTTCCGGAGATGGCTTCAGCACGACCTGAAACTGGAAGTAGTGCTGGAGCCTGTTCGGGTTTTCCCCATACCTTCCATCCGCCGGTCTCCTGCAGGGCTGGACGTAGGCAACCTTCCACGGCTTTCTGTCCAAAACCTTGAGGAAGGTAAAGGGGTGCATAGTCCCGGCTCCCTGCTCAACGTCGTAGCTCGATGCTATAATGCACCCGACCGATGACCAGTATCTTTCAAGGTTGAAGATGAGCTCCTGAAAGGTCACAAAGCTCTCCTTTCCGTTTTGGCGTAATTTTAAGATTAAAGGTTAGAATAGTCAAACGGAAGGTGTTTATGAGGTTTTTGCTTGTTGTCCTTGTTCTCCTTTTATCATCCTGCGTTCACAGGCAGGCAAGCTTCAACGTTCCCGTCTCCTACGGAAGTCTTATCTCATGGGACAGGATGAGAAAGCCCAACTACTCAAAGGCTCTCTTTGATTACAGCGTGAAGGTCAACGGAAGGAGCTTTTCCGGAAAGGGGGTTATCGACTGCAAGAGCTCATCGCTGAGGGTATACGGTCCCTTCGGCAGGCTTCTGGCATCGGCGCTTTTTACGGAGGAGGGGGTTCTGCTGAGGGGCGATGCCTCCCTCCGTCCCCTCTTTGAGAGCCTTGACCTTCCCGCTATTAAGAAACTCCTTGCCGGCTACCTTGACCTCCGGGCGTGGAAGCCAGCCGGCTTGAGGGGAAGGGAGGCGGATTTTGTAAGGGATGGGGAAAGGCTGCATGTCGTTTACCCGGTTAGAGCCGACATCTTCGGTGAGAACTTCAGGGTCTCAATCCTCTACAGGGACGGGAGGGCGGAGAGGCTGACGGTTTCATCCGGCGGTTTGACTGTTGAGATAAAACCCTTGAAGTTTGTGGAGGAGAGATGAGTTCTGCTGTGGTGATATTCTCCGGAGGGCTTGACTCAACGACAGCCCTTTACTGGGCAAAGAGGAACTTTGAGAAGGTTTACGCGATAACCTTTTTCTACGGGCAGCGCCACTCCGTTGAGGTTGATATGGCAAGGATTACGGCAGAGAACGCCGGGGTTGACGAGCACGTTGTTTTTGAGGTTGACCTCTCAAGGTTCGGCGGTTCAGCCCTTACGAGCGAGCAGATAGAGGTTCCGGAAACGGCGAGCGTTGAGGAGATAGAGCAGAGGGGAATACCCGTAACATACGTTCCTTTCAGGAACGGCGTCTTCATATCCCTTGCAGCCTCCTACGGGGAGACAAGGGGGGCAACGGACATAGTCGGAGGGTGGAACGTCGTTGACTACAGCGGCTACCCTGACTGCAGGCCCGAGTTCCTGAAGGCTATGGAGGAGGCACTTAACCTCGGGACGAAGGTGGGCGTTGAGGGGAAAAGGTGGAGGATACACGCACCCCTGATAAAGCTCGGGAAGGCGGAGATAATAAAGCTGGGCATCTCCCTCGGGGCAGATTACTCCTACTCAGTTTCCTGCTACAGGGGCGGTGAGGTCCCGTGCGGGAGGTGCGATAGCTGCGTGTTGAGGGCGAAGGGATGGCTTGAGGTTGGGAAGGTTGACCACCTGATTGAGAGGCTCAGGAGGGAGGGAAAGATTACCGAGTAGAGTAGTAGTCCTGAAGGGATTTAACCTTTAGCTCCCCGAATCTCATCTGCTCTATTGCCATGACCGCAGCCTGTGCTCCCCTTACCGTTGTGTAGTAAGGAATTTCATAGTTTACGGCAAGCCTCCTTATGCTCACGGCGTCCCTCTTTGACCTGCTCCCCGTGGGCGTGTTTATTATGAGGGATATCTCCGCATTCTTAATGAGGTCGGCTACGTTTGGCCTTCTCCCCTCAAGGATTTTGTAAACGAGTGATACGTCAAGCCCCTTGCCCTTCAGGAACCTGTAGGTTCCCTCCGTTGAGATGATGTCAAATCCGAGCTCGCTCAGCATCTTTGCAACGCCGAAGATTTTCGGCTTGTCGCTGTCCTTTACGCTTATGAAGACCTTTCCGTTTGACGGGTCAAGTGGGAGCCTTGAACCTGCGGCAAGCTGTGCCTTGTAGAAAGCTATGCCCAGGTTCCTGTCCACTCCCATGACCTCGCCCGTTGACTTCATCTCCGGTCCGAGGATGGGGTCAACCTTCGTGAACCTGTTGAAGGGGAATACGGACTCCTTGACGCAGTAGTAGTCCGGTTCAACCTCCTCCACGCCCAACTCCGAGAGTTTTTTGCCGAGGGCAACCTTCGTTGCAATCTTTGCAAGGGGTATCCCCGTTGCCTTGCTGACAAAGGGGACAGTCCTTGATGCCCTCGGGTTCACCTCAAGTATGAATATCTCCCCGTCCTTGACGGCGAACTGGATGTTGATAAGTCCCTTAACGTTAAGCTCAAGGGCTATCTTCTTAGTAATCTCCTTTATCCTCTCAACAATCTCCCTTTCCACCGAGAACGTAGGGAGAACGCATGCGC
Source organism: uncultured bacterium (assembly GCA_964542865.1). Classification (GTDB taxonomy): domain Bacteria; phylum Aquificota; class Aquificia; order Desulfurobacteriales; family Desulfurobacteriaceae; genus CAZJFY01. Next base: position 10,166 of record CAZIVU010000003.1, read on the forward strand.
TGTCTCCCGAGTGGATGCCTGCCTCCTCGATGTGCTCCATAACGCCGCCTATTATGACGGTTTCACCGTCGCACACGGCATCAACGTCAAGCTCAACCGCATCCTCGAGGAACCTGTCAATGAGGACGGGCCTTTCCTCGGAGGCGTGAACAGCCTCCCTCATGTAGTCCCTCAGCTCCTCTTCGCTGTAAACGATCTTCATCGCCCTTCCGCCGAGCACGTAGGAGGGCCTCATGAGGACCGGGTAGCCGATCTCCTCCGCAACCCTTTCAGCCTCCTCTACGGATGTTGCCGTTCCGGACGGGGGCTGCTTCAGTCCCAACCTGTCAAGGAGCGCCTTGAACCTCTTCCTGTCCTCTGCTATGTCTATGCTTTCAGGGCTTGTCCCCAATATCTTTACCCCCTGCCTCTCAAGGGGGATGGCGAGCTTGAGGGGCGTCTGTCCTCCAAACTGAACTATTACGCCTTCCGGCTTTTCCCTCTGGACAATGTTCAGTGCATCCTCAAATGTAAGGGGTTCGAAGAAGAGCTTATCGGATGTGTCGTAGTCCGTTGAAACGGTCTCCGGGTTGCAGTTGACCATGTGGGCTTCATACCCTAACTCCCTTATCGCCCAAACCGAGTGGACGCAGCAGTAGTCAAACTCAATTCCCTGACCTATCCTGTTGGGACCTGAGCCGAATACGGTAATCTTCTTCCTCTTTGAGGGGTTTGCCTCGCACTCCCTTCCGTCGTAGGTTGAGTAGTAGTAGGGTGTATACGCCTCAAACTCCCCCGAGCAGGTATCAACGGTCTTGTAGAGTACCTTTCTCCTCCTCTCCCTTACCTCTATCTCGTCCGCTTTCAGTATCGTTGAGAGGTACCTGTCCGAGAATCCCCACTTCTTGGCAAGCTCTAAAAGCTTATCAGGAACGCCATCGAGGGAGAACTTTGAAAGCTCCTTCTCAAGCTCAACTATCTGGAGTATGTTGTGGAGGAACCACCTGTCAATCTTCGATAGCCTGTAAACGTCATCAACGGACCTTCCCCTCCTGAGCGCCTCTGCTACGTACCAGAGCCTGTCCGGGGTCGGTATGGCAACCCTGCTCTCAAGCTCCTCATCGGAGATGTTCTCAACGCCCTCAAGGTATAGCCCGTACCTTCCGGACTCCAAAGACCTTACAGCCTTCAGGAGTGCCTCCTTGAAGGTTCTCCCTATTGCCATAACCTCACCGACGGACTTCATCGTCGTCGTAAGGGTTCTGTCCGCCTCCGGGAACTTCTCAAATGCCCACCTCGGGAACTTCACAACGCAGTAGTCTATTGCCGGTTCGAAGGATGCCGGCGTCTTCTTCGTTATATCGTTCGGAAGCTCATCAAGGGTGTACCCTACAGCGAGCTTTGCCGCTATCTTTGCTATGGGGAAACCCGTTGCCTTTGACGCAAGGGCTGATGACCTTGATACCCTCGGGTTCATCTCAATTGCAAGCACCCTCCCGTTCTCGGGGTTCACTGCAAACTGGACGTTAGACCCTCCCGTCTCAACACCGATCTCCCTTATTATGGATATTGCTGCATCCCTTAGTATCTGGTACTCCTTGTCCGTCAGCGTCTGTGCAGGTGCAACGGTTATTGAGTCCCCCGTGTGGACGCCCATGGGGTCGAAGTTCTCAATCGAGCAGATGATGACAACGTTGTCGTTGAGGTCCCTCATGACCTCAAGCTCGTACTCCTTCCACCCGATAACGCTCTCCTCTATGAGGATTTCATTTATCGGACTCGCCTCAAGCCCCTTCTTCGCTTTCTCCCTGAACTCCTCTATGTTGTAGGCTACCCCTCCCCCTTCACCGCCGAGGGTGAACGAGGGCCTTATTATTGCCGGAAGCCCCACATCCTTTACTACGTCCATAGCCTCTTCGAGGGATGTTGCAAAGCCGCTTTTCGGGACTTCAAGCCCGACCTTCAGCATGGCTTCCTTGAAGAGCTCCCTGTCCTCAGCCTTCTTTATGGCGTCGATATTCGCCCCTATAAGCTCAACTTTATGCTTTTCAAGGATTCCCGCTTCAAAAAGCTCAACTGCAAGGTTTAGGGCTGTCTGCCCCCCGACGGTTGGGAGGAGGGCGTCCGGTTTCTCCCTCTCGATTATCCTCTCTAACACCTCAACGGAGAGGGGTTCTATGTAGGTCCTGTCCGATATGTCCGGATCGGTCATTATCGTTGCCGGGTTTGAGTTAACGAGGACAACTTTGTAACCCTCCTCCTTAAGAGCCTTGCATGCCTGAGTGCCCGAGTAGTCAAACTCGGCAGCCTGCCCTATAACGATGGGACCTGAGCCTATTATCATTATCTTTTCAAGGTCTGTTCTCTTTGGCAATCCATCCTCCTGATGGGGAATTTTACAAAATTGAGGACACCTCCTCACCGCACCTTTCAAGAACGCTGAGGTTATACCCTCCCTCAAGGGAGAAGACGACGGGGATACCCATCCTCTCAGAAACGGATACGATGCTCTCAAGTATGAACCTCACACCCCTGTCGCTTACCCTCAAATCTGTCAGGGGGTCATCCTCGTGGATGTCAAATCCCGCCGAGCAGATGAGGATGTCCGGTTTGAAGCTCTCGACAGTTTTTTTAAAGGTTTCCGAGTATATCTCCATGAACCTCCTGTCACCCGAGCCCGCCTCAAGGGGGATGTTCAGCACGTGGCTGCTGTTCTCGTTCCTGCTTCCCGTTCCCGGGTAGAAGGGGAACTGGTGTGTGCTGAAGTAGAAAACCCTCTCCTCATCGGCGAACGCGTGCTGGGTTCCGTTTCCGTGGTGAGCGTCAAAGTCCACGATGAACACCCTTTCAGCGCCCATCTCAAGGGCCCTGTATGCTCCGATGGCAACGTTGTTGAATATGCAAAATCCCATAGCCCTGTCCCTTTCTGCATGGTGGCCGGGAGGCCTTACGGCGCAGAATACCCTATCCCTTTCCCCTGAAAGGCAGAGCTCTACAGCTTTCTCAACGGCTCCGGCGGCGAACGAAGCCGCTGTAAAGCTCCTCTCGTTTACGTACGTATCCGGGTCGAGGAACGCTAACCCCTCCCTGCACCTTTCCCTCACAAGCTCTATGTAGTCCCTTGAGTGGATCTTCTCTATCAGGTTGCTGACCGGCTTAGCGGTCAGTATCTCCTTCCCGGATTCGAGTATGGGTTTCATGAAGTGGATGAGCCTTTTGGCGTTCTCAGGGTGGGACTCCAGGTTGTGCTCAAGGAAAACGTCGTCGTAGATCACACAGGAGCTCAAAGCTTCCTCACAGGTTCAAACTGGGCTTTTCTGTTCTCAAGGTCAACGCTCATTAGCTTCACGAGCATCTTATCCCCTATCCTGAAGACCTTTCCCGTCCTCTCCCCGATGAGGGAGTACTGCTTCGGTAGGCATATGTAGTAATCGTTCTTCAGGGAGCTTACGTGGATGAAGCCGGGTATGAGGTACTCGATGGTCTCTATGTAGAGCCCCTGTTCGCTGACCCCCGTTACTATCGCCTCGAAGACCTCGCCTATGTGGTTTCCTGCAAACTGGAGCTGTTTCCACTCGATGACATCCCTTTCAGCCTCGTCGGCGTTCATAGACCTTTCGGTGACGTGCTTGCACACGACTTCAAGCCTCTCCTCCCACTCCTTAACGTTATCCTCGTTGAACTCCCCTTTCAGCGCCATCTTTACCATCCTGTGGAGCTGGAGGTCGGCATACCTCCTTATGGGGGATGTGAAGTGCGTGTAGCAGGTTGATGCAAGTCCGAAGTGCCCCACGTTGTCCGGAGAGTACTTCGCCCTCGCCATCGTCCTCAGCATCAGGTAGTTGACGAGCTTCTCCTCCGGTTTCCCCTCAACCTGATTGAGAATTCTCTGGAGTATCTTCGGCTGGATATCGTTCCTTATGGAGGGAACTTTCAGCCCCAGGGACTTTGCAAAGTCGAGGAACTCCGAGAGCTTCTCCCTGTCCGGCGATTCGTGTATCCTGTAAACGGACGGGTAGTCTGACCAGAACATGAACTCGGCTACCGTCTCGTTTGCGGCTATCATGAACTCCTCTATAAGCCTGTGTGACCAGAGCCTTTCCGCTTTGTAGATGTCAACGGGTTCCCCCTCGGCATTCAGAACAACGACGGGTTCGGGAAGGTCAAAGTCGAGGGAACCCCTCTTCACCCTCTTCCTGTTGAGTATTTTTGAGAGCTCAAACATCTCCCTGAGGGGTTCAACTACATGGGGGAACTTTGAGCAGTAATCCTCGTCCCCGTCAATAATCCTCTGGGCGGCGGTGTAGGTCAGCCTTGCCTTGCTGTGGATGACGCTCTCGTATATCCTGTAGTCAACAACGTTCCCCTTTCCGTTTATGACCATTTCGCACGTGAACGTGAGCCTGTCAACGTTCGGGTTCAGGGAGCAGATTCCATTTGAGAGCCTTTCCGGCAGCATGGGGATGCACCTGTCGGGGAAGTAAACGCTCGTTCCCCTCCTGTAGGCTTCCCTGTCAAGCTCGCTTCCCTCCTTCACGTAGTGGGAAACATCTGCTATGTGGACGAAGAGCTTGAAGTGGCCATTGTCCATCCTCTCTATTGCCACCGCGTCATCAAAATCCCTCGCGGTTTCGCCGTCTATTGTAAAGCACACCTGCTCCCTTAGATCTACCCTCCCCTCAATCTCCTCCTCACTTACCTCTTCAGGCACCCTTTCAGCCTCAAGGAGAACCTCCTCGGGGAAGCCCGTTGGAAGGTCATACTTCCTTATTATCAGCTCTATGTCTAACTTCGGTCCCCGCTTCCCTAAGTTCTCTATCAGCCTTCCGACGGGGTTTCTCGTTTCGGAAGGGTAGGAGATAAGCTCAACGACGACGTAATCCCTGTCCTCAACCTTTCTGCAGTCCTCGGATGTCAGGAGAATGTCGTAACGTATCCTTTTATCCTCGGGGATAACGAAGCAGTGTTTTCTTAGCTTCTCAACCCTTCCCACAACCTTCTTAACTGCCCTTTCAATTATCGATATTATCTTCCCCTCCCTCTTCCCTCCGGGAACCTCCTTCACGATTTGAGCCGTAACTATGTCCCCGTTCATGGCACCGTTTGCGTTCCTTCCGGGTATGAAGATGCCCTTTCCCCCGGTCAATGGGTCAACGAAGCCGAAGCCCTCCCTGAAGGCGCAGAACTTCCCCACAACGACGTTGAGCTTTTCCGGAAGTGCAAACTTCGCCCCCTTCAGCTTTATGAGCTTTCCCTCCCTGACGAGTCTCTTTAGCTCCTCCCTGAGCGATTCCCTCTCCTCAGGAGGTATCCCCAAGAACTTAGCTATCTCCCTTGCCTTTAAAGGTTTGTTCAGCTTCCTTAAAGCCTGAAAAATCTCCTCTTCCATAAAACCTCCTTATGAGCAATTTTACATTTGATTTGCGTTTTGACAAAGGTAGCGGCTTGCATATAATTTGTCTTGCAATTTTTTCGGGAGGTGAAAAGTTGTCAACGAAGAGGACTTACCAGCCCAGCATAATCCACGGTAAGAGAACGCACGGCTTCAGGGCGAGGATGAAGAGCAGGACCGGAAGGGAGATACTCAGAAGGAGGAGAAGAAAAGGGCGCAAAAAGCTAACGGTAAGTGATGAGTGGAGAAGAAGGTAAGGTTTACCTTTAAGAAGAGCGAAAGGCTTTCAAAGGCGCGTGAGTTCAGGAACGTCTTTGACAACGGGGAGAGCATAGCCGGAAAGCTCATGGTTATCTACTACGTTAGGAACGACGTCGGTTATCCGAGGGCCGGCTTCATAGTGTCAAAGAAGGTCTCAAAGAGGGCTGTTGACAGGAACAGGGCAAAGAGGCTGATGAGGGAGGTGTTCAGGCTGAGAAAACACCAGCTTGCCCCCTTTGATATAGTTTTCATCGCGAGAAAGGGTATAATCTCCTCTACCTACTGGGATGTTGAGAAGGAGTTTCTGAACCTTGCAGGAAAATCTGGATTGCTAAGGAAAGAGGATGCTTGAGGATGCAATAGTATCTGCTATAAACGTTTACAGGAAGTTCATATCTCCCGTTCTCCCTTCAAGCTGCAGGTACTACCCGAGCTGTTCAACCTATGCTGTTCTCTCCATAAGGAAGTACGGTGCTTTCAGGGGTTCTCTTAAAGCCATCTACAGGGTTTTGAGGTGCAACCCATTTTCAAAAGGTGGAGTGGACTATCCTTAGGAGTTTGATGTGAAGAAGAGCCAGCTATCATCAATCATTCAGGCTGCAGTCCTTGCCTTTATACTCATGTTCGTCTTTCAGCACTTCTTCGGGAAGCGGACAGAAAGGAGAAAGGAACCCGTTAAAAGGGAGGTTGGCGTCTCCATTCCCCTCTCCTCAGCCGGGGAGGGAAGGGTTGTTGAGGTTGACACACCACTTTACAGGGCGAAGTTCTCCACGGTCAACGGGAAACTTATCAGCTTCTACGTTAAAAAGTACGGTGCCGAGTTGGTTTCTGGGGAGCTCCTGAAGAGGGGGATATCACCCTTCATGACCGTTTCCGAGAACAGGACTTTGAGCGAGGAGCTGTCAGCCGTTTCGATGGAGCCATCGTCCTACAGCCTTAGAGTTGAAGGGTCTGAAAGGAAGCTGATATTCAGGGGAAAGCTCAAGGACGGGGAGGTCTTTGTAAAGGAGTTTACGTTCTTCCCGAGAAGCTACAGGATAGCTCTTTCTCAACGCCTTGATGGGAAGAGGCTTTCCGTTGCAATCCCCGATATAAGGGTTAACGAGGCACACACGTCAAGGATGGGCCATATCGGTCCCGTCGTTGAGGTTAAGGGCGGAAAGGTTGAGAGGCTGAAAAGGGAGGAGGCTAAAGCCGTTTCCATCCCGGATTCAAGGTGGGCCGGTCAGGAGGATAAGTACTTCATCGTTGCCGTTAAGGACAGCTCCTTCAGGACGCAGGTTCTCCCGTTGGGGAATGCAACTGTCATATTAGCCTCACTCAACAACTGCACCCTCTATGCAGGTCCTAAGGAGATATCCCGGCTTTCGAGGATTGGGATGGAGAAAGCCATTGACTTCGGGGTGTTCTCCATCCTTGCAAAGCCGTTCCTGAAGTTCTTCCTCTTTATCCACGGGTTTGTCCCGAACTACGGGCTCGTCATTATCCTTTTAACCATACTTATTAAGATACTACTCCATCCCCTTACCCATAAGAGCTTCGAGTCAATGAAGAAGATGCAGAAGCTTGCTCCCAAGCTTGAGGAGCTTAAAAAGAGGTATAAGGATGACCCGAAGAGGCTCAACGAGGAGATGATGAGGCTTTACAGGAAGGAGGGGGTAAACCCCATGGGCGGCTGTCTTCCCATGCTCCTTCAGATCCCCGTTTTCTTTGCCCTCTACGAGATATTCCTAAACGCTGTTGAGCTTAAAGGTTCTCCGTTCCTGTGGATTTCGGACCTCTCTCAGGCAGACCCGACCTACATCCTTCCGGTCCTGATGGGAGCGTCCATGATACTCCAGCAGAAGCTTACCCCATCTACGAATCCCCAGCAGGAGAAGATATTTATAGTTATGGCTGTTGTCTTTACGTTCATGTTTGCAACGTTTCCGGCGGGTCTCGTCCTCTACTGGTTCACGAACAACCTCATAACGGCACTTCAGAACTTCATAATTAACAGAATGATAGTCCGGAAGGGGTGATGGAACAGGACAGTTCCTACTACTTCCTTATCCTTCCCCTGCTTATTCTCCTCTCGGCTACGTTCTCCGCCTCGGAAACGGCTTTCTTCTCGATCAACAGGCTGAAACTTGAAAAGCTCGTTCTGGAGGGGAACAGGGTTGCAAAGCTCATCTTCGACTACCTTCAGAACCCTGCGGAGCTCATAGCGACCATACTTATCGGGAATGAGGCGGTTAACGTTGCCATCTCCTCTCTCTTTGCAACCCTCTTCATAAAGCTCTTCGGGGAGGAGAGGTCATTCTACTCCATCCCCGTTGCCCTCGTCGTTCTCCTCCTGTTCGGGGAGATAACCCCGAAGACGCTTGCCGTGAGGAACAGCGAGAGGTATGCGTTCTTCATTGTGAGGTTCATAAGGCTCGTCGGCATCCTCATATTCCCTCTCAGGTTTCTCTTAGTCAACATCGCCTCCTTAATCCTCAAGCCGTTCGGGGTTGAGCTTTTCAACAAGCCGAAGGTTTTAACCGATGAGGACTTCATGATACTCGTTGAGGAGGGGGAAAAGGAGGGGTTCATAGCAAGTGAGGAGAGGGAGATTATAGACAGGACGCTTGACCTTGGGGAGAGCGACGTTAAGGAGATAATGGTTCCGAAGGATGAGATATTTGCCCTCCAGAAGGACTTGAAGGTGAAGGATGCGATATCGGTGCTTTCCAGGAAGAGGTTTTCAAGGATCCCCGTTTACGGAAGGGACCTTGACGATATCAGGGGGATTCTCTACGCGAAGAGGATTATACTGCTGAAGCTGAAGAGGGAGGAGCTTGAAAAGCCCATAGGGGAATTCCTTGACCCTCCATTCTTCGTGACGGAGTTCAAGAGGGTTGACGAGCTCCTTGAGGAGATGCAGAGGAGCAAGAGGCACATGGCAATTGTTGTTGATGAGTACGGGAACACGGTCGGTCTCGTCACTCTTGACGATATCCTCTCCTACCTTGTCGGGGAGATTCCCGACGAGTTTAAGAAGCACGAGAAGGAGTTTGAGGCTGTATCCGAAGGAAGGTTCAGGGTGAGCGCCAACGTGAGCATAGATGATTTCAAGGAGCTTCTGGGAGTCAGGGGGAAGCTTGAGGAGGAGGAGGAGGTTGATACCGTCGGGGGGCTCATAATGAGGTTGCTTGGAAGGATCCCCTCGGAAGGTGATTCTGTTCTCTGGAGGGGCTTCAGGTTAACGGTTGAGAGGATGGAGGGGAACAGGATAAAGAAAGTTCTCGTCGAGAGGGCAGTTTGAAAGAGCTTTTGGTTTTCTCATCGATAGTTCTCTGCGTTATCCTTGAGGCTTTCTTCTCCGGGAGCGAGATAGCCCTCGTTTCGGTCAGCAGGGTTGAGCTGAGGAAGAGGGAAAAGGAGGGGAGCAGGGCGGCAAAGCTCCTGTCAGGGCTCCTGCTACACCCGGAAAGGCTCTTGACAACAACGCTTATAGGGACAAACCTTGCAACCGTCACCGGCTCCGTCATATACACCACGTTCATCTTCGGGAAGGTTTCTGCTCTCATTCCCTTCCTATCCGGGTATCCTGAGGTCCTGACGGTTATAACGTTTACCCCCTTTACACTGACCTTCGGGGAGCTGATTCCGAAGAGCCTTTTCCAGAAGTATGCCGACAGGATCGCCTTCAGGATAATCTACCCCATATACGGCTTCTACCTCGTTGTTCGCCCCTTTGCCTACATCTCAACGCTTATCTCTAAGGTGCTCGGAAGGGAGGAGAGAAACCCCTTCGTCACGAAGGAGGAGCTTGAATCTCTCGTGAAGAGCTTTTCAAGGTGCGCCTTTGAGGTTACTGAGAGGAAGATACTGAGAAACGTTCTGCGCCTGAAGGAGAAAACGGTTGGAGACATATACGTCCCCCTTGTCAACGTCGTTGCCGTAAATGCAGATTCCAGCATCTCTCAAGCCATTGAGATTATTGATAGAACCGGCTTTTCAAAGCTGCCCGTTTACAGGGAGAGGATCGATGACATCATCGGCTACATATCCGTTACCGACCTCATGGCTGTTGAGGAGGGGAACCTTCCCGTCAGGGATTTCCTCAGGCCAATAGTTATCCTCCCCGAGTACATGAACCTCCTTGACGGCTTGAAGGAGTTTAAGAGGAGCAAGCAGCAGATGGCGGTGGTTGTTGATGAGTTTGGCTCAACCCTCGGGATAATAACCGTTGAGGATATCCTTGAGGAGATTGTGGGGAAGATTGAGGATGAGTTTGACAGGGATTTAAGCCTTGTGAGAAGGGTTAACGACAGGACGGTTGTTGCTGACGGTATCTGCGAGATTGAGGAGGTGAACAGGTTCTTAAAGGTTCCGCTTCCAAAAGGTGAGGACTACGTTACGGTTGCCGGCCTGATACTGAAAACCCTTGGAAGGTTTCCGAAAAGGGGTGAGGTTATCTACCTGAAGAAGCACAGGATAACTGTTGAGTCCATAGACTCGAGAAGGATAAGGAAAATTAGGATAGTCGAGCTTTAATCCCCATCGTGTCCGAGGTGTTCTATCCGTGTCAGCTCCTTCATTACCTGCTCCTTGTTCTCCACGTCCCTGAGTATGAAGTGGTGAAGCTCCGTTCCAACCCTTGATTCAACCTCCCTGACCCTTTCCCCTATCTCCCCATCCTCCATGCTGCTGTCTATGAAGATGACGAAGTTATCCCCAGAATACCTTACGGCTGCAAAAGGGTTAAAGCTCCTGTTAAGCTCAGCAACGAGCTTTTTGAGGAGCTCGTCGCCGTAGCTCCACCCGAACTTCAGGTTTATGTCCCTTAGCTTTGCAATGTCAACGGCAACTATGCAGAACTGCTTCCTCTCGTGAGAGATTTTCGAGTAGATGAACTCAAACGCGTTCCTGTTGAAAGCCCCCGTCAGGTGATCCCTGAAGAAGTAGTCAAGCCTCCTGCTCTCTATCTCCTTCAGCAAGAGATAATCGCTCTTCTCAATGAGAGCGCACTCCCCTTTGAAAATGGGAACGGCTGCATGAACAACGTTCTGGTCAAAGAACTTCCCTGAGAGCTTTACAATCTCCCTGAGTGCTTCCTCCCTCTTGAAAGCTTTCCTGTATATCCTGTCGCTCGTCATTGCATCGAAAGTGTCGGCAACTGCAAGAATCCTTGCCGAAAGCGGAATGTTATCCCCCGAAATTCCCTCGGGGTATCCGCTCCCGTCCATCCTCTCATGGTGGTACTTTA
>CAZIVU010000003.1:21130-24858 GCA_964542865.1 uncultured bacterium
CCCGAAATTCCCTCGGGGTATCCGCTCCCGTCCATCCTCTCATGGTGGTACTTTATGGCATCTAAGGAACCTTTAAGCTCCCCTATCCCCTTTATCATCTCGTAGCTCAGTATCGGGTGCATCTTGATGATCTCATACTCCTCATCCGTGAGCCTTGACGGCTTCATGAGGATACTGTCAGGTATCCCTATCTTCCCTATGTCGTGGAGAAGCCCGGCAAGGTATATATCCTTAATCTCCTCCTCCGAAAGGCCAAGCTCCTGAGCAATCCTCATCGAGTAGTAGCCAACCCTCTCCGAGTGACCCCTCGTGTAGGAGTCCCTTATCTCTATGCCCCTTACGAGTGATTTTATCGACGATTCAAAGAGCTGCTTCTCCCTCTTCAGGTTCTCCTCTAGGGACTTTATGAGGTCCTTTACCTCAACGGATATGGAGATGGACCTTGCAATATTCCTGAGGTAATCCTTCTCGCTTTCGGAAAACGGCTGTTTTGTCTTCCTGAAGAATACTATGAACCCCTTTATGTCTGACATTACCTTTAGGGGAATTCCGAAGACGTAGTTTATTCCAATCTTCTCCTCGGCTTCGCTGAGCACCCCCTTCTCGGAGGGGTCCTTTATCTCGACCTCCTTCCCGAACGCAAGAACGTAGGGTTCTATCCCCTGAAGGGAACCTATATCCTTTTCTATGTCCCTTTTCTCCTCCTCCATTATGAGCTTTATGAGAACCTTATCACTCTTATCCTCCTTGATCCCAAGTATTACTCCATCGCTCTCGGTAACGTCTATTACTTCTTTCATGAGCTCGATGAACTCCCCGTTAAACCCCTTACCTATCGTGAGCAGGTAGATGAACTGCGATATTATTCCCGCCTTTGCCTCCCTCTCCTTTATTGCATCTATCATGGCGTTTATGCTTTTCCTTATCCTGCCGAACTCATCCTCGGTTGAGACACTGAGCTTTTTGAGCTTGCCCTCGGATATTCTCTTTACGTCCCTGTCCACCCTCCTTAGGGGTTCAAGGTACATCTTCCTGACCGAGAGGAGTATGAGAAGCATCAAAAGGGACGTTATGAGAAACTCTACGAAGGAGAGCTCCTTTGCAAGGGAGGCTGCCTTCTCCTTTATCATCCGCCTGTCCACTGTAAAGGTGAGGTTGACCATTCCGTCAGGGTATATAAACTCCTTCCTTAACCCCTTTCCCCCCTTCAGGCTCACTTCCTTTACGTAGTTTATCTGCTTGAAAAGCTCAAGGGACCTTTTCAGCTCCTTTGAGCTTCTGAGGCTCGATGCCATAACCTCCGCTTCCCTGTTTATGTTCGACAGCGTTTCCCTGTAGATGAACTTCTCTACCTGAAACCTCAGGAATGCGTAGGTGAACGCTGAAAGGGCAATGGCGACAAACAGGGAGATGGCAAGTAGTACCCAGTATTTCCCCACCTTCTTGTAGATGCTCATTACTCGAAACAGCTCCTGAACCTTATGCTTTTTTCCTCTCTCAGCCCCGTTCTCTCAAGGATATACTCAAAGACAGCCCTGTCTTTAAGGTACGTGACCCCTTCCTCCCACGCTTTAAGGAGCTTCGATACCGCCTTAGGGTTCCCTGATAGGAAGCTCTTCCTCACGCAGAGGTAGAAGTCCACCCTTCCCATTCCCCTTTCAACCCTGTATCCCTTTAAAGGTTCTGAGTAGGCAACCCTTTTCATCTTCAAGAGGTCTTCCACCCTTTCAACCGTCCTGTAGGGGATACCCTTCAGTATCTGCCTGTAGATGGGAAGGTCGGGGGCGTAGAGCTCCCCTTCCCCTCTTTCCATGATGATTATAGCAGGCTTCTTTGTTGCAACGGAGCAAACCCTTACCCAGTCTGAATCGTGTTTCTCTATGAAGTTCAAGGAGTAGCTGTCAACAATTATGCCGTTGAACCTGCTTATGTTGAGGAGCCTGAAGAACTCGCCCTCATCCCTTGCAGGTTCAACCCTGACGTTCAGCCTTTCCCGGTCAAGCAGGCCGGTGAACTCGGAGACCCTCAGAGGAAGGACGAGGTAACTGCTCTCGCTCAGAATTTCAATCCTATCGTTTCCGCAGGAAAAGAGGAGGGTTAAGAGGAACAGAACGGCTAATCTATACACTTTACAAGCAGGTCTGCAAGGTGGATAGACCGAACGTTCGCGCCTTTCCTTTCCAGCCCTTCCGCTATGTTCATTACGCATCCCGGACACTCTGTTGTTATGAAGTCAGCTCCCGTATTAACCACATTCTCGGCTTTTTCAAGCTGGATTTTACCCGAGATGATGGGGTGGGAGTACTTGAAGGAGCCTCCCATTCCGCAGCAGTTATCGGCATCCTTCAAGCTGACAAACTCAAGGTTCCCTATGCACTTGAGTATGTCGATGGGGTAGTGTCTCGGTATTTTTTGACCCCTTATGATGTGGCAGGGATGGTGCCAGGTAACCCTTGTCCTCTCCGGAAGCCTCCACCTTGATACTCTCTCCATGTCTTCGAACAGGAGCTCAAGCATGTCAACGGTTTCGAGCTCCCTGTACTCCTTTTTGAGGACGTGCCCGCAGGTTGCACATGCCGTTACTATCCTGTGGTTTCCTCTGAGAACATCAAGGTTTTTCCCCTTTAGCCTCTCAAACGTTTCAAGGTCTCCTGAAAACAGGGCGGGAGCTCCGCAGCACTGCTGCTCTTTCGGGACAACCACCGAGTAGCCAAGGGCGTTCAGAACCTTTACAACGTTGAGGGCGCTTTCCGTGTAGAAGTTGTTGAACATACATCCTGTGAAGAGGATGAGCCTCTCCCTCTCGTTCTCAACCCTGAACAGCCGGGTCTCTGAGTTGAAGGGCTTGAAGCTCATCTGCGGGATGAGAACCTTTCCAAGTTTCGGCAGCCGGAACCTTGATATCAGATTAAACCCTTTCCTGCTGAAGAGGAGCTTCCCTAAAAGGCTTCCCGCCTTTGTCAGGGTGTTCAGGAGCGTTTTCCTTGACATCACCTCTACGATCGCCCTCTTCTCCGGGGGAAGTCCGAACTTCTTTACGGAGAGAGCCCTTGCAGATATGGCTATGCTCTCGTAGTCAACCATTACCGGGCATATCTCCTGACACCTAAGGCAGGTTGTGCAGAGGTTGAAGAAACCGGCAGCCTCCCTGTCAAGCTCTACCTTCCCTTTGTTTATCATGTTTGCAAGGAATATCTTTCCCCTTGCGACAGAAGGCTCCTCCTTTGTAACGTTGAAGACGGGGCAGACACTCCTGCAGCTTCCACACCTCACGCACTTTTCAAGGAGCTCATCGGTTATCCCTTCGATTTTGCCCATGGAATCTCCGTTTTTAGAGGAGGACCTCCCTTGAGCTGAAGATGGGACCTTCCACGCAGACCCTCTTGTAGCCGTTCACGGTTTTAACCACACATCCGAGGCATGCCCCTATGCCGCATGCCATCCTGCTGTCAAGCGATAGAAGGCAGTTTACGCCTTCCCTTTCGGAGACCCTTTTCACCTCCCTCAGCATCGGAACGGGACCGCAGGCAATCCAGGTAAAGTCCCTGAAACCCTCAAGGTACTCCGTTACAAGCCCCTTCTCCCCGAAGGAGCCATCCTCGGTTACAAACGTGCAGTCTATCCCGTATTTCCTTATGAACTCTGCCGCTGAGAGACTGTCCCTGTCCCTGTCCCCGTAGATGAGCTTGACCTCCGGGGGGCGGGGGGGGGTGGGGGGGGGGGGGGGG
>CAZIVU010000004.1:0-15320 GCA_964542865.1 uncultured bacterium
AGGCCAGCCGTTGAGGCAGGTGAGAAGCTCGGTTTCCTCCCGGGAACGCTTCAGGAAAAGATAGACCCATACCTTAAACCGCTCTACGATGCACTCTTTGAGATGATCGACCCGGACAAGGTAAATGCACTCCTTGACAGGAACGTCATAGAGATAGCACCGCTTGCATACATGAGGGGAAGAACGCTCAACGACTCGTTCATAATCCTCGATGAGGCACAGAACACAACGAGGGAGCAGATGAAGATGTTTCTGACCAGGCTCGGGTTCAACTCAAAGGTGGTTATAACGGGAGATATAACCCAGATAGACCTTCCAAGGAAGAGGGAGTCTGGCCTCGTTGAAGCCATAACGATCCTCAAGGGAATTGAAGGGATAAGCATCGTTCACTTTAAGAGGGAAGATGTCGTAAGGCACAGACTTGTTCAGGAGATAATAAAAGCCTATGAAGAACATGAAAGCTAAAAGCTCGGAGCTGCGCCTCTACCTGACGTTCCTCGTATGCACCGCCGTTGTAACGTTAGCACTTATACCCATTAACATTTTCGGCATTCCTAAGCTGAAAGTCGGTCAGAGGAGCAGCGTAAACGTTAAATCCCCCTATAGCCTGAAGGTGGAGGACACGGTTGCAACTCAGGAAAAGAGGGAGGAAGCAGTAAAGTCGGTAAAGCCCGTGCTTAAGATTGACCGCTCAGCCGTTGACCAGATAATGCTTGAGATAAACGAGGATGCTCTGAAAAGGGAGAACGTAAAGACAGGGTTCATCTTTGAGCTCCTGAAACGCTACTACAGCGTTGGTGTAATTCCCGATAGCATCTCCGGAATTTCAAAAAGGGTTACCCTCGTTGACACGCTCTCCGGAACGTCAACGGAAAGGGACATATCAAGTTTCTACACCCTATCCCGGCTCAGAAAAAAGCTCAGGGTAGAGTTAACCTCCCTCCTCGGGAGGGAGAGAGGAGCCCGTGTTTTCAGCGCCATATCTTCTCATCTGAGGACAAACGTTTTCTACGACAGGGAGGAGACCAGAAAGTTAAGGGAGAGGGCAATCTCTTCCGTGAAACCGATATTCTACGAGGTGAGGAAGGGGGAAATCGTTGTAAGGAAGGGGGAAAAGGTTACGAGAAAGCAGGCTGAAATCCTGAAGGCAATAAGGGGGTTTGAGGAAAAGGAGAGAAAGCCTGAAAAGTACATCTCAATCCTCCTCCTCACAGCGGCAACCTTCCTCATCGTTTACAAGCTTATAAAGCTCGTAAGCCCGACGGCATCGTCAAAGGAAAACACCGCAGTGTTCTCGTTCACAGTAATAACGATAGATATACTCCTCATAAAGCTCCTGAGCTACCTTGCAGGGCTGATGCTTGAATCGATGAACATCCCGCTGACCCCTGACCTCGTATACGTTCCCATCTTCACCTCAACTATACTTGCATCGATGTTCATAACGAAAAAGGTTGCCGCAGTTCACACCATCCCCATATCTGTCATCCCATCCCTGACGATGCCAAAGCCGGAGCTGTTCATAGTCCCCATCCTCCTTGGCACCGTTTTCTCCTGCTTTGACTCGAGGAAGTACAGGTCAAGGAACGTCATATATAAGAGCGCCTTCTTGGCAGGGACGGGCATCGCATCCATCCAGCTCATCATGATATTTGGGATGTACGGTTTAAGGCTTTCACCGGAGCTTCTGCTCATCCCGCTTTCCTTTATCGGTGCCCTTATATCGGGAATAGTTGTCAACGGTTTACTCCCGGTGCTTGGGAGCATCTTCAACTTCACAACGGACATAGTCTACATGGAGCTCATAAACCTTAACCATCCCCTTCTGAGAAAGCTCATACTGAAAGCCCCCGGAACCTACAACCACTCGGTAATGGTAAGCACACTTGCCGAAGCGGCAGCCGAGGCGATAGGGGCGAACTCACTCCTTGCAAAGGCAGGAGGGCTCTACCACGACATAGGAAAGCTCAAGAACCCTCAAGCCTTTGTTGAAAACCAATCGGGAGTGAACATCCATGAAAAGCTTACACCTGAAAGGAGCGCGTCCATACTCAGGTCACACATAGAGTACGGGGAGGAGCTCGCAAAGAGGTATAAGCTCCCGAAGCCGATAGTTGACATAATAAGACAGCACCACGGCACAAAGGTTATGGAGTACTTCTTCAATAAGGCTTTAGAGTCGGGGGAGAAGGTTGAGGAAAGGACGTTCAGGTACCCGGGACCAAAGCCCCAGTTCAAGGAAGCGGGAATCGTGATGCTTGCTGATACCGTTGAAGCTGCCGTTCGCTCGATGAGGAACAGGAAGGTGAACATCCCCGACTTCATCCACAGGCTGATAATGAAGGACGTTGAGGATGGCCAGCTAAACCAGAGCGGGCTGAGCCTCAAGGAGATAGCAACCATAGAGAAGGTTTTCGACAAGATCTTAACGGGAACGTACCATGAGAGGATCGAGTACCCTGAAAGCGTTAAAGAGGGTGATTAAGGGGATAGGATTTGCCATTGAGGGCTTCAAGTTTGCCCTCAGGGAGGATGAGCACTTCAGGATAAACCTCGCCCTCAGCCTTACAGGTGTGGCTCTTTCGCTAATCCTCCTTTCGGGGTGTAAAAGGATTATCCTCTCGCTCATAAACTACCTCGTACTCGTTGTTGAGTCGATAAACACATCGATAGAAAGGGCAGTTGACACGGCAACGAAAGAGTTTCACCCCGTAGCAAAAGCCTCAAAGGATACGGCAGCCATGGCGGTCCTGACAATCGGCCTCTTCGCCCTCATATCGGATATCATATTCCTTCTCCCCAAACTTCTGGAGGTGGTATGGCGGAGATAGGGAAGATGCTCATCATCTTTGGGCTTATCATGGTTCTCTTTGGAATTATTCTCATTGCTGGAACAAAGCTTGGCTCAATTCCACTTGGAAGGCTTCCCGGAGATATAATTGTAAAGAGGGACAACTTCACGTTCTACTTTCCCCTAACAACGAGCATCCTGCTGAGCGTCCTCCTGAGCCTCCTCCTGTTTATAATACTTAACCTGGTGAAAAGATGAGAAAACTGCTGCTACTCTTAATCCTCCTTACATCGCAGGCTTACTCTGCCACCGTTGAATCCATAGAGTTTTTCGGACTAAAGCACGTCAAGGAGAGCCTGGTCAAGAAGGAGCTCCTCCTTAAGGTTGGCGACCGCTTTGACAGGGAGAAGCTCAAAAAGTCCATAAGGAACCTGATGAACACACACCTTTTCTACAGCATCAAACCGGAGCTTAAGTTTCACGATGACAAAGTTGATGTGAAGCTCCTGTTCAGGGAAAGGTACAGCCTTATTCCCCTCCCGAAGTTTCGGCTCAAGAGCGACGGTTCCGTTCGGGCAGGGTTTGAGATAAGGGATTACAACTTCAGGGGGAGGGGAGACAGGGCATCACTTCTCTTTCAGAAGTGGTTTGGAAAGGAGAGCGACAGGGGAAGTAAGGCATCGGTTAACTTCCTCTTCTACAGAATCTGGGACAACACGTACAACCTCATAACGGGGGTGGACTACAGCAACAGCTACAACCACGAGCTCTACGAGGATGGAAAGCTAAAGTCCAAGTATGACTTCAAGGAATTCGGTTTAAGGCTCGGCGTCCAGAGATACCTTGACCCTTACAAGATAAAGTCCATCTACGTCGGCATCAACCCGAAATGGGAAGATTACAGCATCAAAAGCGGTGAGCACATCGATGACAGGTCTCAGAACTACATCATCCTCAGCTTCAAGCACGACCTTACAACGGATGAGGTCTACTACGTCAAGGGGAGCGTATTCGGGATCGACATCAGCTACGCCGAGCCGATAGCGTCGGATACGTCAACGGGAACGGTAACAGGATACTTCAAAAGGTATATGCACTTCTTCAGGGAGGATAACCTCATAATCTCCCTCTACGGAGGAACGAAGGTTGGTTACTCGGGCAGCGGGTTTGAGCTTGAAGCGGGAATCCCCGGATACAGCAGCGAGAGGCAGACGGGGAAGAGGTACCTGAAAACCTCCGTGAAGTACAGGGTGAACCTCCTGAACAGGTACCTCTTCATAGCCCCGTCAGTCGTTGCGGGAGATGGCTTCGATAACCTTCCGGATGACCTCCTGCTGAGCTTCGGCGTTGAGGTGGAGGCTTTCTGGGCAAGACTATCAGATGGTATCATTAGGTTTAAGGTCTACAGGGGAACGGGGAGAACCTCCCGAACAAGGACCTTCTTCAAACTGGGATTCAGGTGGTAGGCATGAGGATTTCGGTCATCCAGTTCAAGCCGAGGCTCGGAGACGTTGAATACAACGTTAGGAAAAGCGCAGAGGCGGTAAGGGAGTGTTTAAAGGAGAGAGCCGAGATATGCGTATTTCCGGAGCTATCCATAACGGGCTACAACCTTCAGGACCTCACATCGGAAGTTGCACTGAAAAGAAACGATGAGAGGCTTGAACCCCTCCTTGAGCTTAGCAAAAGCACAGGAATAATCGTCGGGCTTGTAGAGGAGAGCGAGGAGCACATCCTCTACAACTCCGCATTCTACCTCAAGGACGGGAAGGTTTCGCACGTCCACAGGAAGCTCTTCCTTCCAACCTACGGGATGTTCGATGAGGCAAGGTTTGTCGGAAGGGGAAACCGGGTTGAAGCTTTCAGAACACCGCACGGGAAAGCATCAATACTCATCTGCGAGGACCTGTGGCACTTCTCATCGGTCTACCTTTCATTCATTCAGGGCGTGAAGTTTATCTTTGCACAGTCGGCAAGCCCGGGAAGGGGGTACAGGGAAAGGGGTATGTTTGGAAACTCCGAGATATGGAAGAATATGGGGGAGTTCTACTCAAGGCTGACAGGCTCCTACTTCATCTTCGCAAACAGGGTTGGAACGGAGGATGGCTTCGTCTTTTCAGGAAACTCCTTCATATCAAACCCGTTCGGAGAGATCGTCAAGGAGGCATCAACCTTCTCCGAGGAGATCCTGACGCTTGACCTTGATACATCCCTCATAAGGAGCGCGAGGGTCCAGCTTCCCCTCCTGAGGGATGAGAGGCCCTTCCTCGTAAAAAGGGAGATTGAGAGGATTTTGAAGGATGAACGACAGGATAGCCGAAAAGCTGAAGATTAAGGACAAGCAGTTTATCATCGATGTCCTTGTGAACTTCATAAGGGATGAGCTGTTCAAGGCCGGCTTCAGGAAAGCCGTGATAGGTCTCTCGGGAGGTGTTGACTCATCTTTTACGGCTTTCCTCGCAAAGGAAGCCCTCGGAAGGGAGAACGTCATAGGGATATCCATGCCCTACAGGACGAGCTCGGAATCCTCAAAGGAGGATGCGAGGCTTGTCGGGGAGGTTCTGGGGATAGAATTTCACGAGATCGACATAAGCGAGCAGATTGATGCCTACTTCAAGCTGTTCCCCGATGCCGACAGGGTAAGGAGGGGGAACAAGATGGCAAGGGAGAGGATGAGTATCCTCTACGACTTTGCACATGCAAACGGAGCGCTTGTCGTGGGAACGAGCAACAAGAGTGAATCCCTGATCGGCTACTGCACGAGGTGGGGAGATGGAGCCCATGACATAGACCCGATCGGAGACGTTTACAAGACCCAGATATGGGAGCTTGCGGAGTTCATCGGCGTCCCCGAAAGGATCGTGAAGAAGAAGCCAAGCGCCGACCTCTGGCCCGGGCAGACGGATGAGGGGGAGATAGGGATAACGTACCACGTTTTAGACCAGATACTGCTCTGCTATGCAGACCTGAGGCTGAGGAAGGAGGAGATAGTCGGGCTTGGATACCCGGAAAGCTTTGTCTCTAAAACGATTGACATGATAAGGAAGTCACAGTTCAAGAGGAGGATGAGCATAGTCTGCAAGATAAGCCAGAGGACGATTGACAAGGACTTCCTATACCTTAGAGACTGGGGGCTTTAATGCTTGTGAACTTCAAGGAGTTAGGAGAGTTCGGGATAAGGAGAATACTTCAAAGGGGAGCTGATTTCGCAGACATCTTCTTTGAGAGGAGGTCATCGTTCTCTGTAAAGTGTGAGGAGAACAGGGTTGAGAGCGTTACATCGGGCGTTGAGTTGGGGGCGGGGATAAGGGTTATAAAGAACGGAAAGACGTTCTACGGCTTCACGAACAGGCTATCGAAAGATGCGATTGCAGGCATTGCTGACCTTCTGACGTCTGGAAACGTCAGCGCAAATACGCCGGTTGACTTCAGGGAGCTCCCAGAAAAGTACCCGAACTTCATTGAAGGGGAAGCAGAGCTTTCAACTCCGGTTGAGAGGAAGATTGACATAGTGAGGGCTGCAAACGAAAAGGCAAGGGAGTTCGGCGACAGGGTAAAGCAGGTTACGGTGGTTCTGAGAGACAGCCTTCAGGAAATCCTCATCGTAAACTCCCTCGGGGAGATAATCAAGGATATCAGGCCGAGGGTTGTGTTCTACGTCCTGGTTGTTGCCTCAGACGGAACCGTCCTCCAGACGGGGTACGAGCCGGTCGGACATCTCGGCGACTACTCGCTTTTTGATGCGGTATCGCCGGAGGAAGTCGCCTCAAAAGCTGCAGACAGGGCTCTGAAGATGCTGAAGGCAAGGCCTGCACCCTCGGGAACGTTCACCGTCGTTATATCCTCGCAGGCCGGTGGAACGATGATACATGAAGCCGTCGGGCATGGACTTGAAGCTGACCTTGCAAATCAGGGACTTTCAGTTTACTCCGGGAAGCTCGGGGAAAAGGTTGCAAACGATGTTGTAACGGTTATTGACGACGGAACGCTGAGGGGAAAGTACGGAACCACAGCCTACGATGATGAAGGAGTACCAACGCAGAGAACCGTCCTCATAGAGGATGGATACCTCAAAAGCTTCATGTATGACAGGTACTGGGCGATGAAAACGGGGAACCTGTCAACCGGAAACGGTAGAAGGCAGTCGTACATGCACATTCCGATACCGAGAATGAGGAACACGTTTATAGCTCCGGGGAACTCAGAACCTGAATCGATACTTGAGGATACGGAGTCGGGAATCTTTGTAGTAAAGATGGGGGGAGGTCAGGTTAACACGGTAAACGGAGACTTTATATTTGAGGTAAACGAGGGGTACCTGATAGAGAACGGCAGGGTAAAGGAGCCGATAAGGGGAGCTTCCCTCATAGGTAACGGTCCGAAAATCCTGAGGGAGATAGATGCGGTCGGCAACGACCTTGGATTCACAATCGGAACGTGCGGGAAGGACGGGCAGGGAGTCCCCGTCTCGGATGCCCTCCCCACGATAAGGATAAGATCCATAACGGTCGGGGGAACGGACTAACACTCAAGGACTTCTCCTGTAAGCACGGCTAACAGGGGCGCATAAGCCTCAAAGTCTCTTTCTGAAAAGCGAACAGACAAAAGGTCCCACAACGTTCTGAACAACGCTGTAAGTGATGGCAGGAAGTGCCGCAACAGGACCCCATTGAGAAAGGGAGAGAACCGTTGCAAGCCCTGAATTCTGCATGGCCGTTTCGATGGAGATCGTGATGGCGTCCCTCTCCCCGAGCCCCGCCCTCTTTGAAAAGGCATAACCTGCCACGTAGCCGAGAATCAGGTGAAGGAGGGATGCCAGAACCATAGCGGAAACGGAGATAGGGGTAAGCGAGAGGATTCTCCCCCTTCCGGATGCCACAACGAAGCCGACAATCATCACAACGGCAACCGTGGAGTAAGCTGGAAGGAAAGGCTTTAACTTCTCAACCTTCGTTCTGTAAAGAGCGTTAACCGTTACCCCGAGAACAAGGGGAACGAGTGTTACCCTGAACATGTCCGAGAAAAGCCTCAGGAGGTCAACGTTAACTATCCTCCCGGCAAGAAGCTTCACGAGGATCGGCGTTAAGATTGGGGATATAAACGTATTCACCCCGGAAAGCGAGATGGAGAGGGCAACGTTTGCCCCTGCTATAAAGTTGTAGACGTTGGAGACAACCCCTGTCGGACATGAGCCCGTCAGTACCTGTCCGGCCACGACATCGGAGGGAAGCACCCGCAACATCAAAAGCCCGCAGAAAAGACCCAGAACAGGCATAAACGAGTACTGGGAAAGGATACCGATTCCTATAAGCCCGGGCTTTTTGAGGACAAACTTGAAGTCCGAGGGGGAAAGCGTCAAACCCATTGCAAGTATAACCGAGCCGAGCAGCGGCTTAATGGCCGGCTTGAGAGGAAGGAATATCCCCGGAAACTTCAGGGATAGCGGCACTACAAGGAGAGTCCACAGCCACAGAAGGTTTGAGAAGCTACGCCTGAACCCTGACAACGTACCCGCCCCTCCTGTCATCACCTGCCGCCTCAAGGTCTCCCGAAACAGCCTGAACGCCTCCGAAGAAAAGGCTCCTATCGGAAAACAGCACGACCTTATAGTGCCTCTCAACCTCGGCGATCACACCTTCCGGAAATCCCGGCTCAACGTAGACGGTTCCCCTCTCATAGTGGAGCCTCGGAGCCTTTACAGACTCAGGTAAACTCATCCCGAAAACGAGGCTGTTAAGGATAACCTGAACAATGGCACTCCTTATCCTGTTGCTTCCGGCGCTCCCGAGACAGAGAACCGGCTTTCCCCCTTTAAGAACAACGGTCGGGGACATCATCGACGGTAACCTTACCCCTGAGGGCCACCTGAAGAAACCTGAAGGGTTAAGGTCTTCCTCCCCCATCATGTTGTTAAGCATGATTCCCGTGCCGGGAGCTATCCATCCTGAACCCTCACCGTTTGTCGTTGTGACGGAAACGGCATTCCCCTCCCCGTCCACAACGCTCACGTGGGTAGTATTTCCCCAGAGGTCAACCCTGTCGCTCAGAATCCCCTTGAACCTTCCCACAAGTTCGGCATTGGCGATGAGTGAAGCGAGAGCCTCATCGTGAGGGTTACCGTCAACAGCCTCAAGCCTGAAGGTTGAGGTAACGCTCAGAGCCTCAATCAGGAATTTTAAGTGCTTTAGACTCCCCCATTCCCCGAGGTCCCTATCCTCAAGGAGCTTGAGGGTAAAGGCTATCAGTATCCCTCCCGTCGATGGAGGAGGGTTCGTAAGAACCTCATAATCCCTGAAACGGAACCTCAAGGGTTCCCTCCTGCAAACGCTGTAGCCTGAAAGGTCTTCCTTCGTAATCATTCCCCCGTTCTCCGAACACATCTTGCAGATAGCATCCGCTATGCTTCCGCTGTAAAACGGCCGCTCCCCCTCATCCACCAGCGACCTCAGAAAGCTCGCAAAATCCCTGTTTGAGAACCTTTCACCTTTAAAGATGGGAGCGTAAACCCTCCTTGAGCTTTCGGTTGCGGTAAATATCTCCTTCAGCAGGAGAACAAAGGAGCGCTGAAGGTCTGAAAGCTCAACTCCCCTTTCGGCGTACTCAATAGCCTTCGAGAGAACGTCCTCGAGAGGAAGCCTTCCCCTTTCCCTGTGGACGGAAAGGAGGCCGGATATCGTTCCCGGAACGGCAATGGAGCCACAACCGATGTGGAACTCCTGAACTGTGCTTCCAAAGTCAACGTAAACCGGGTAAAAGTCCACGTTTTCGCATCTTCCCGATGGAACGTTAACGAAGAAATCGTAAAGGGTGTTTCCCCCACCAGCCTCGTGTGAGAGCAGAAAACCCCCACCACCGCAGCTCGTAAGCGCCGGCTCGGCGGTGCAGGCGGCAAAAACCGCGGCAACGGCAGCGTCAAACGCGTTGCCACCCAACCGAAGCGCGTGGGCGCCTGCAAGGGCTGTAAGTCTGTCACCGGCAGCAACTATCCCGTTCACAGCACCACCTCCCCAACCTTTGTAAGGCAAACAGGGTCATTGCCGGCAAGGAACCGCTCAATCATAACCTCTGACACCGGTTTTTCCAGTATAAACCTCCTCACAAGCTCCGGTGAGGTTCCGAGTGAACGGAAGATGCCCTTCCTCTCCATCAGGTCAACAAGCTCAAAAGCCACATCTCCAATCCTCCTTGCCCTTCCATCCACTATGAACCTCCCATCAAAGGAGTACCTCGTTGCGTTCCACTTGTTCTGCCTCAGAACCTCCATGTATGTTCTGTCAAAATCGGCAAACCGGGAAAAGCTGCAAAGAGCCTGAAACAGGGAGGCTATAGCCTCTATCCTGCCCATCTGTGGAACGGCATCGCACACCCTCAGCTCAAGGGTTCCAAAGTCAGGCCTGAGCCTCACATCCCACCACACATCCTTCAGGCTCTCTATCGTTCCCGAGCTCTTCAGAATCCCTATAAGCTCCTCAAACTGTTCAAAGCTCTCTAAGTACTCGGGAATTCCTGACCTTGGAAGCATCTCGAATATCTTGGTTCTGAAGGAGTGAAGCCCGGTAAACCTTCCTGCAAAGAACGGGGAAGACGTTGAGAGCGCAAGGAAGATTGGGAGGAAGTTAAGGGTCAGGTTGTAAGCCTTTATCGAAAGGAGCTCATCGGGAATTCCAACGTGAACGTGAAGCCCATAGATGAGAAAGTTCTTCAGGACAACCTGCAACTCATCCAGTAACCTCAGATACCTCTCGCTCTCGGTCATGCTGACCTTTGATGGTTCGGCAAAGGGATGCGTCCCAAGGGCAACAACGGTAAAACCGTAATCCTCCGATATCTCAAGGATCCTCCCCAGAACGAACCTTACATGCTCGACAGCCTCCCCCGGATGGGAGCTCGGAGGAGTCACAACCTCCACCATCGACCTCAAGAACTCGGGGTGAACCATCCCCCTCAGGGAACCAAGCTCGGAGAAGATCACATCCGCCCTGTCAACAAGCTCAAACGATTTCCTGTCAACGAGCTGAAGCTCAAGCTCTATCCCGACTGTAAAGGGCTTTGAGGGTTTAAACTCCATCCCACACCTTAGAGCTTCAGGATGTCCTCAAGTATATCCTCACCAGCCTCGTGGGGAATCTGCTTGGAGATGACCGACGATACGAGAGACGTTGCAACTATAACTATGAGGAGGGCAATGTACGTTTCCTCATCTATCAAACCAGATTTCAAACCGAAGATGGAGGCAACTATCCCGAACGTAAGCCTCATGTTGAAGAAAAGCCCGGCAAGCTTGTAAACGAGCGACCTGAAAAGGTTTGCGGTAGCGTAAACCGTTCCTATATACTTCGTTGTAAAAGCGACAAGACCAAGGGCTACGGCGAGGAAGATAACCCTTCCCGTTACCGTAGAAAGGTCAACGGAGTAGCCGGCACTGAAGAAGAAAAAGGGAGCAAGGAAGCCGAATATGAGCGCCCTAACTTTCTTCTCGGTGATGCTGTCCTTCCTGAAGAACTCGGCAAAGAACATCCCTGCGGCAAAGGCAAGAACCGCCTCATTAATCCTGACGGTATCTGAGAGAAAACCGAGCGTTATGAGGAGAACGATAATGAACCTTGTTTTAAACTCGATATGGTTTCCGGCATACCTGTTAAAGAGCCGCTCCCCAAGCTTGGGCAACCTGAAAAGGAGAAGGAGGAGGGCAACCGAGAAAACGATGTTGTACGGGTTAACCCCCTCAAACAGGAAGCTCATCGTAAGCATGCTTGATATATCAACAACCATGGCTGATGCAAGCAAGATCTGTCCCGTCGGCTGGGAGAGAAGTTTTTTCTCCTTCAGAAGGGGGTAAACGAGGGCAAGGGAAGTGGTTGAAAGGGCTATCGCCATGAGAAGGGAAGCCTCAAAGCCGTAGGAGAGGAGGTAGTGGGAAACGTAGAAAACGCTTATGAGGGGGAAGAAGTAGGAGCTGAAACCTATGAAGAGGCTCTTCAGGAGGTTCCTCCTCATAAGCTCGGGGTCAGCTTCAAGCCCGGCAAAGAACATAAGCCCTAAGAGGCCCAAGTTTGACAGGAAATCGAGCCATTCCAGCTCGCCAAGGTCTATCAGGTTTGATGCGGTGACACCGGCAACTATCTCAACAATCGCTGAGGAGAACCCGATCTCAAGTGATACAACCCCGGCAACTATTATAAGGACGCCGACTATGAGGCTTTCGGTTTGAACGTTTACCATAAAACCTCTAAAATTAATTGAGAATTTTACCACACAGATATCCTGAAATGAGAAACGTCAAGTTAACTATTGAGTATGACGGTTCAAACTACTTCGGCTGGCAGGTTCAGGAAAACCTCCCGACCATTCAGGGAAAGCTAAAAGAAGCCATAAGGACCATAACCGGGGAGGACGTAAAGATTACCGGAGCAAGCAGAACCGATGCCGGAGTTCACGCTCTCGGTCAGGTTGCAAACTTCCTGACGGGGAGCAACATGGACTGCAGCAGGATGAGGAGGGCGCTCAACGCCCTTCTTCCCCATGACATAAAGGTTACGAACGTTGAGGATGTTGAGATGGACTTTGATTCGAGGAGAAACGCAAGGGGAAAACTTTACCTTTACAGGATATTCAACAGGGACACGCCATCCCCCTTCGAGTACAGGCGCTCGTGGTTTATACGTGGAGAGGTGGATGTTGAAAGCATGAGGAGGGCAAGCAGGTACCTAATCGGAACACACGACTTCTCAGCGTTCTCAAAGTCGGACAGGAAAAGGAAAACAACGCCGATAAGGACAATAAAATCTATCGATATTGAGAGGAAGGGAAACGTAATAACCTTCAGCTTCTTAGGGGAATCCTTCCTGAGGCACATGGTAAGGGTAATCGTTGCAACCCTCGTTGAGGTCGGAATGGGAAGGTTAAATCCGGAGGACGTAAAGGTTATACTCTCCTCAAAGGATAGAAGATTTGCCCCTTTCCTTGCCAAACCCTATGGTCTTTACCTTGTAAAGGTTTTCTACGAAAAACTACCATAGATTATAATTTTCCAAATCTGCCAAGGAGGGAAAGTTGAAGATAGGAAGGTTCAAGAAGGACAATGAGGTGTTCTTCGGGATGGTCAGGGGAAGGGAGGTTATACCTTTGAAGCAGAAAAGGGTGACGGAGCTAATGGACTCCATCGAGCCGGAGGACACGTCCTACGACATCTCTTCGGTCAAGTTCCTTCCCCCGACAAGGGTCACAAAAATCGTTGCGGTGGGGCTTAACTACAGAGCTCACGCCGAGGAGATGGGAAAGCCGATCCCATCCGAACCGCTCATATTCCTCAAGCCCTCAACAGCCGTCATATCCAACAAGATGAAAATCATGTTACCCAAGGTTTCCGACAGGGTTGATTACGAGGGAGAGCTTGCCGTCGTCATCGGGAGGAGGTGCAGGAAGGTCAGCCCTGAGGAGGCAAAGGATTTTATCCTTGGTTACTCCTGTTTCAACGACGTAACTGCAAGGGATATCCAGAAGAAGGAAGTTCAGTACACGAGGGCAAAATCCTTTGACACGTTTGCCCCATACGGACCGTGGATAAGCGTCAGCACTGACCCATCAGACCTGAAGATTGAAACGCGGGTGAACGGGGAGGTGAGGCAGAAGGGAAGAACTTCGGACATGATCTTTTCCCCGTTTGAGCTCGTGTCCTTCGTCTCAAAGGTCATGACACTCCTTCCGGGAGACGTCATCTCAACGGGAACGCCGCCCGGCGTTGGACCCCTGAAGAGCGGAGACAGGGTGGAGGTTGAGATAGAGACCATCGGAACGCTCATAAACTACGCTGTGGACGAGGAGTAGTTGATGAAGGACATAGTCAGGGCAAAGGTTGAGGAGGCACTGAAAAGGCTGAAGATAGAGCCGAGCGTCGCGGAAAGGGCAACGTTTGAAAAGCCGAAAAAGGAGGAGTACGGGGACTTTGCGACAAACATAGCGTTCCTGCTGTCGAGAACCTTAAAGGAGAAGCCCGTTGAGGTTGCAAAAAGGCTTGCATCTGAGCTTGAGACGTTCAGGGAGTTTGATAGGGTTGAGGTTGTAAACGGGTTTATAAACTTCTTCCTCAGCGGTGAGTTCTACAGGGAGCTCCTCAGGACCGTGCTCGAGGAGGAGTTCTACACGTCAAACA
This sequence comes from uncultured bacterium, assembly GCA_964542865.1. Taxonomy (GTDB): domain Bacteria; phylum Aquificota; class Aquificia; order Desulfurobacteriales; family Desulfurobacteriaceae; genus CAZJFY01. Next base: position 13,944 of record CAZIVU010000004.1, read on the forward strand.
TCGGAAACGGTGAGAAGGTTCTCCTTGAGTACGTTTCGGCAAACCCGACGGGTCCCCTCCACATCGGTCATGGAAGGGGAGCGGTTGTCGGCGATACCCTCTACAGGATTATGAAGCTCACGGGGTTTCAACCTGAAAGGGAGTTCTACATAAACGATGCCGGAAGGCAGATAAGGTTGCTGGGGGAATCCATATATGCAAGGCTGATGGAGCTTTCCGGCAGGAGCTATCCCTTCCCTGAAGAGGGGTACAGGGGAAGCTACATACTTGACGTTGCGAGGAAACTCCTTGAGGAGAAACCTGAGATTTTGGAGATGGACAGCGAAGAGGCGGTAAGGTTAGCCTCACGGTTCGGGAAAGACATGCTCCTCAAGAGGATAGAGGATGACCTGAAGGAGCTTGGAGTTGAGTTTGACAACTGGTTCAGTGAAAGCTCCCTCCATGAAAGTGGAGAGATTGAGGAGGTCCTCTCACTCCTCAATGAAAAGGGTCTCCTCTACGAAAAGGAGGGTGCGCTGTGGCTCAGGACAACGGAGTTTGGAGATGACAAGGACAGGGTCGTCAGGAGGTCAAACGGGGAGTACACGTACTTTGCATCGGACATAGCCTACCACTTTGATAAGATGAAGAGGGGATACGACAGGGTTATAGATGTCTGGGGAGCAGACCACCACGGCTACATAGGCAGGATGAAGGCTGCAGTCAAAGCCCTCGGGAAGCCTGAGGGCTGGCTTGAGGTGATACTCATCCAGCTCGTTAAGCTCTATCAGGGGGGAGAGGAGGTAAGGATGTCAAAGAGGAGCGGCAGCTTCGTAACCTTAAAAGAGCTCATGGATGAGGCTGGAAAGGATGCCGTCAGGTTCTTCTTCCTACTGAAGAGGCACGATACGCCCCTTGATTTTGACCTTGACCTTGCCCTATCAAAGAAAAGCGAAAACCCCGTTTACTACGTTCAGTATGCCCATGCAAGGCTCTGCAGCATACTCGAGAAGGCAGAAGAAAGGGGGATAAAGCCAGACATCAAAAAGGTGGAGCTCCTCTCAGAAAAGGATGAGTTCAGGCTTATCTCAGAGTGCTACAGGCTCAAAAGTGAGCTTGAGGCAGCAGCAACGAGAAGGGAGCCCCACAGGATAACCTACTATCTCATGGAGCTCTCATCAACGTTCCACAGGTTCTACAACAAACACAGGGTAATAGACAGGGAGAACAGCGAGCTGTCATCAGCAAGGCTCCTCTTAGTTGAAGCCCTGAAGAAAACTATCAGAACAGGCCTTAACATATTAAACGTTTCCGCTCCAAGGAGGATGTGATGGAGAAGTTGAACAGGCAGTACTACTTCCTTTTAGCAGGTGCCGTCCTTATTTTCGTTGCATCGTA
>CAZIVU010000004.1:15420-24455 GCA_964542865.1 uncultured bacterium
GAAGACGGAGAACGAGACGAAGCCGGAAAAACCCGAAAAGGCAGCTCAGGAGGAAAAACCGCAAGAGGCAACGGCGGTTACAACGCCTGAAGGGAACTACTACATTCAGGTCGGCGTTTTCAGGGACAAGTCAAACGCCGTCAACCTCATAAACAGGCTCAAGTCAAAGGGTTTCAGCGCAAAATCCGTAATACTTCCGGGCGGAAGGTACAAGGTAATCGTCGGATACCTCACGAAGGATGGTGCAAGAAGCACTTACGAAGAGCTTAAGAAACTCGGCTTCGGCGGGATAGTAAAGAAGAGGTAGAAGGTGGTAGATACCCACGCTCACGTTCACTTTCCCCAGTTCGACGATGACAGGGAAAGGGTGATAAGGGAGTGCCAGCTAAAGCTTGACGCAGTCATAACGGTAGGGTGCAATATCGATGACAGCAGGAAGGCTGTAAAGCTTGCACAGGAGAACGAGAAGTTCTACGCATCTGTCGGAATCCACCCCCACGACGCAAAAGGCTGCAGCAGTGAGGACATAGAGGAGCTTTCAAGGCTTGCAGGGATGGAGAAGGTTGTTGCCCTTGGAGAGATGGGGCTTGACTTTTACAGGAACCTGTCGCCAAAGGAGAAGCAGCTTGAGGTGTTCAGCAGACAGGTTGAGCTTTCAAGAAAACTGAACCTCCCCGTTATCCTCCACACGAGGGAGGCTTCTCCCGAGATGGCTGACTTCATCGAAAGGAACTTCGAAGGGGTAAAGGGAGTTGTCCACTGCTTCAACGGCAGTAAAATCCTGCTTGAGTCCGCACTGAAAAGAGGACTCTTCATCTCGTACGCAGGACCTGTAACCTACCCCAAGAACGAGGGGCTGAGGCAAACCCTGAAAAGCGTTCCAAGCTCAAGGCTGATAGTAGAGACGGACTCCCCCTACCTTTCACCGCAGAAGGTAAGGGGAAGGAGGAACAAACCTACCAACGTTGCCTACGTTGTGAAGGAGATAGCCGACTACCTTAACCTGAACTTCTCGGACGTTGACAGGATAACAACGGTAAACGCAAAGAGGCTCTTCAACTTACCGATGAGAAGGGAGGAATCTGAAGAGAAGTTGGTTTACAGGGTCAGGAACAACCTCTACATCAACCTTTCCCCCAACTGCCCCTGCAACTGCACGTTCTGTTTCAGGGGAAAGGAGGACTACATACTCGGCTACAACCTCCACCTTCACAGGGAACCCATCCCGGAGGAGTACATGTACAGGATAAAGAACCCCTCCATCTACGACGAGGTTGTCTTCTGCGGCTACGGGGAACCGATGGAGAGGTTTGATGCCCTGTTGAAGGTGGGTGAGTGGCTGAAAAAGATGGGAGCTGAAAAGGTCAGGCTCAACACGTGCGGACTTGGATACCTGATAACGGGAAGGGAGGATATACTCGACAGGATGAGGGGAATTATCGACTCCATAAACGTAAGCATAAATGCCTGCAGAGAGGATATCTACTACGAGGTTGTGAGGCCAAAGTTCGGGAAGGGCAGCTTCAAATCCGCCGTTAAGTTCATCAAGGATGCAAGGAGAAAGGGTTTTGACGTTGTCATCTCCTCCGTAAAACACGGAAAGCTGAACGAGGAGGCATTTAAGAAGTTTGCAGAGAAGTTGGGTGTAGGCTATAGAATAAGGGAGCTCAAGCTCTTTTAACCTTGAAATGGGAGGGTTTAAAACCATATTATAGGGTGAATTTTCAAGGGAGGTCTGAATGGCTGGACACTCTAAGTGGGCAAACATTAAGCATAGAAAGGCTGCGGTTGATGCAAAGAGGGGAAAGATATACACGAAGCTTGCAAGGGAGATAACGGTTGCTGCGCGGGAAGGCGGGGGAGACCCCGAGTTCAACCCGAGGCTCAGAACGGCCATTGAGAAGGCAAGGAAGTTTAACATGCCAAAGGAGAACATAGAGAGGGCAATAAAGAGGGGAACGGGGGAGATTGAAGGCGCATCCTACGAGGAGGTAACGTATGAAGGTTACGGTCCCGGAGGCGTTGCCGTAATCGTAAAGTGCCTTACGGACAACAGAAACAGGGCAGCCTCCGAGGTCAGGCATGCCTTTTCAAAGCACGGGGGAAACCTCGGAACATCCGGATGTGTGTCGTGGATGTTTGAAAGGAAAGGGGTAATAATCGTTCCCGGAAGTGTCGATGAGGATGAACTCATGATGGCTGCAATAGATGCCGGAGCCGAGGACATCAAGAAGGAGGACGGAAGCTTCACGGTTTACACGGAGCCATCGGAGCTTGAAAGCGTTAAGGAAGCTTTAAAAAAATCGGGAATAGACATCGAGGATGCAAAGGTTGACATGATTCCCCAGAACACCGTAAGGGTTGAAGGGGAAACAGCCGTGAAGGTTCTCAAGCTCCTTGACGCCCTTGAAGACCTTGACGATGTTCAGGAGGTCTACTCAAACTTTGACATGCCCGAAGAGGTGATGAGCAATGCTTAAGAGGATAACCTCCTACATCCTCGGAATCGGGATAGGTTTCACGATAGGAGCATCAAACGTTGAGGCTGTATCGACTGACGTTGACCAGATAAAGTCGATTGTGATGGATGAATCTGAAAGCCTTTCAAAGCTCCACTTTGAGCTTTTCAACCCGAGCAACGTCTCCCTCAACATCCCCTGGAACCAGCCGAGTGTCCAGTTCTGGATAGAGTACTACAGGCAGACGTGGAACAGGGTAAAGCTCTCCCAACAGGTTGAAAGGCTCAAGCTTTTCCTCCCGGAAATCAGGGAGATATTTGAGGATGAAGGGCTTCCCGATGATCTGACGCTCCTTCCCATCATCGAGAGCGGGTGCAACCCATCAGCCGTATCAAGGGCGGGAGCGGCAGGACTCTGGCAGCTCATGCCGTCAACGGCAAAGCTTTTCGGACTAAAGGTCAACAGGTACGTAGATGAAAGGTTTGACTTTGAGAAGTCAACGAGAGCGGCAGCAAGGTACCTCAAGTACCTCTACATGAAGTTTGGAAGGTGGGACCTCGCAATAGCCGCCTACAACGCCGGACCCCAGAAGATTGAGGAACTCCTGAAGAGGAAGGATGCAAGCAAGTTCTGGGACCTGACAAGGGTTCCCGATGAAACCCTCAACTACGTTCCAAAGTTCTACGCCGTAATCTCCCTCATAAAGGCGGGAAAGTACTTTGACAGGAAGAGCAACGAGGAGCTTATAAAGATAAAGTCCCTCTCAAGGACAAGCCTCTACTCGGTTGCAAAGAAGCTCCACGTCCCCTACTACGCACTGAAGCTCTACAACAGGCAGTTCAGAAGGGGGATTGTCCCGAAGAACTACAGCATCTACATCCCATCAAACTTCATAAGGGAAAGGTCCGTTTTAAAGGAGATAATGAGGTCAAGGGTCTTCGTCTACAGGCCCGTCAGAACCGAGAAGGTTAGCCACATAGCGAGGAAATTCGGCGTAAATGAGGAGATTGTCAAAAGGGTTAATAAGCTGAAGAGGAACGTCGTTTACAGGGGACAGCTCCTCATAATCGTTGCAGCCGGTTTTGCCTTCAACGAGAACCTCATAGAGAAAACGGCAGTTTAATGGCTTGCGTCAAACCCGACGACATCGTAATCCTTTACGATGAGGAGAAGGGAAAGAAGTACTTCATAAACCTGAAGCTCTCCGGAAACACGTTCAGCACAAACAAGGGTCAGGTAAACCTCGAAGACCTGATCGGGAAGGAGTACGGCTCTTCCGTAAGCACCCACCTCGGGTACAGGTACGTTATCTTCCCTTTCAACCTTTACGACTTCATAATGTTCAAGCTAAACAGGTTGACACAGATAGTCTACCCCAAAGATGCCGCATATATCCTCCTCAGGCTTGACGTAAAGCCGGGGGATACCGTTATCGAGAGCGGGATAGGAAGCGGTGCGATGACCTGCTTCTTCGCCCAATCGGTAGGAAACAGCGGCAAGGTCATAAGCTACGAGAGGAGGGAGGAGTTTATAAGAAACGCCCTCTCAAACCTCAGGAAAGCTGGACTTGACAGAAACGTTGTGGTGAAAAACAGGGATATATCCGAAGGCTTCGACGAAACGGAGGTTGATGCCGTCTTCCTCGATGTGAGGGAACCGTGGCTCTACATCGAGCATGCACACAGGTCGCTGAAAGCCGGGAAGATGATGGGGGTACTCGTTCCAACGGTAAATCAGGTGATAGAAACGCTGAAAGCGGTTGAGAAAAGGTTCATGGACGTTGAGGTTCTTGAGATACTGCTAAGGAGGTACAAGCCCGTTCCGGAAAGGCTCAGGCCTGAGGACAGGATGCCAGCCCATACCGCATACCTGATATTCGGAAGGAAGGTCGTTTGATAAAATCGCTCAAAAAGTGAGGAGAGGCTATGGATGCGTTCACACTTCTTAACAAGTCTGGAGCTGTTGGATACCTTCTCCTTCTACTTTCGGTAATTGCGCTTGCGATAACCATTGAAAAGCTTTTCATACTGAGGGTATCAAGGATTGTGCCAAAGTCTCAGGTAAGGCTCATAGTTGACTTCCTGAGCAGCGGAAGCGTTGGGGATGCCATTGAGGTCTGCAAGAGGAACAGAAATCCCTTCTCAGACATAATAATCGACACGCTGAAGAACATAGGTGAGATGACAAAGAAGAACTTCCTTAGCGCCTTTGAGGTTACGGCAAAGAGGAAGGTTATGGAGCTTGAAAGGGGACTTCCGCTCCTCTCAACGATTGCCGCGGTTGCCCCCCTCTTAGGGCTTACGGGAACGGTCCTGGGGATGATGAAGATTTTCGGCGTCCTCAACGCCGGAGCCTCAACGATAACAAACCCCCAGCAGCTCTCGGGGGGTATTGCAGAGGCGCTCCTTACAACGGTTTTCGGCTTATTCGTTGCCATACCGTCCGTTGTCATGTTCAACATATTCCAGAGGAAGCTTGACAGGATAGCCTCCGAAATTGAATCTGCAGGGGTTCTGATAGCAAACAACTTCAAAGGGCTGAAGTGATGTCTCTGAAAATCGCAACGTGGAACGTCAACTCCATAAGGGCGAGGAGAGAGCTTGCATCAAGGTGGCTCAAGAGGAGCAACGTTGATATCCTCTCAATGCAGGAGATAAAGACGGAGAATGAGCTTTTCCCGTTCAAGACGTTCAGGGAGCTCGGCTACACCTGTGAGGCTCACGGCCAGAAAGCGTACAACGGTGTTTCCATATGCTCAAGGCTCCCCTTCAAGAAGGTTATAAAGGGGTGGCCTGACGGTGAGGACGATGAGAGGCGGATCATTGTCGGCGACTTCGGAAAGGTAAAGATTGTAAACGTTTACGTTCCCAGAGGGGGAAAGGAGGGAAGTGAAAGGCACGCCTTCAAGATATACTTCCTGACAAAGCTGAAGTTCTTTCTTGATGAGAACTTCTCAAAAGACGACCTTCTGTGCGTCGTCGGGGACATGAACGTAGCAAGGAGCGACATCGATGTGTACGACCCCGTAATAATGAAGGGAAGGATAGCCTTCATGGAGGATGAGAGGCAGGCTCTTGAAGACCTCCTCTCATGGGGACTTTACGACCTCTTCAGGGAAAAGCACCCGGACAGGAGGCAGTTTACGTGGTGGGATATCGAAACGGCGGCATTTTCAAGGAATCAGGGGCTCAGAATTGACTACATCCTCGTTACAAAGCCCCTCCTTGAAAGGTGCATGGCGGTTGACGTTGACGTTGAGGTAAGGAAGCCCGACGATTATGTCCCCTCCGACCACGCTCCCGTATGGGCAGAATTTGACATCGACAGGGATTGAACAAGATGCCCATCATCGAGCTTCAGGGTATCTACAAAACCTACACACAGGGAGAGCTGAAAACTGAGGTTTTAAAGGAGGTAAACCTCTCCGTTGAAAGGGGGGAGTTCATAGCAATCATCGGTCCTTCAGGCTCCGGGAAATCAACGCTCATGTACATAATCGGGTGCCTTGACAAACCGACAGCCGGAAGGTACCTCCTCATGGGAAGGGATGTATCGGAGCTTGATGACGATGAGCTTTCAAGGGTAAGGGGGGCTTATATAGGCTTCATATTCCAGTCGTTCTACCTCGTCCCCTACCTTAACAGCCTTGAGAACGTTCTCCTTCCCACGCTCTACCTTGAAAGGAAGCACAGAAAGGAGCTCTTCTCCAGAATTTCCCCCGAGGAGAGGGCAAGGGAGCTCTTGACCGAGCTCGGGCTGGGGGAAAGGCTTTACTTCAGACCAGACCAGCTCTCGGGAGGGCAGAAGCAAAGGGTTGCAATTGCAAGGGCGCTGATAAACTCTCCCGAAATCGTAATAGCCGACGAGCCAACGGGCCAGCTTGACAGGAAATCCGGAAGGGCTGTCATGGAAATACTTTCCCGGCTCAACAGGAAGGGGAAAACCGTAATAGTCGTAACCCACGACCCGGAAGTTGCAAGGTTTGCGGACAGGATAGTGCAGATAGAGGATGGAAAGCTCAAGCCATTTGAGGGGAAGCTTTGAGGCTCAACCTTTTCCTTAAGGATGTCCTGAACGCACTGACCTTCAGCAAGGTGAGAACGGCTTTCTCCCTGCTCGGAATAATCATGGGAATATCATCCCTCGTCCTCATCGTGTCGGCAATAGATGGAAGCACCCTGAGGGCAAAGAAGGTCATAAGCAAGCTGGGACCGGATTCCGTTCTCATACTCTCCGGCTCCATAAAGTCGGGACCGAGAAGGAGAATGAGGAACCTCACCTTTGAAGATGTGAAGCAGATTTCAAAGATAGACAGCACCTTCGCCATAACTTACGGGCTCATAAAGTTTGAAAGGGTAAAGGGTGGAGGAAACTCAAAGTCAACGGTCATATTCGGCGTCGGCAGGAACTGGATAAGCTCATGGGACTACAGGATGGACATGGGAAGGGACTTCACGGAGTCGGACTTTGAAAACTTCTCAAAGGTCTGCATAGTCGGGCACGACGTTTCGGACTTCCTCTTCCCGAACGAAAACCCCGTAGGAAAGACCTTGATCATCGGGAAAACGCCCTTCAGGATAGTGGGGGTTTACGAAAGGCGGGGGAAAACACCAAACGGCCACAACCTTGACGACAGGGTATTCATCCCCATAACCGTTTACAGGAAGGTGATTGAGCCTGAGTACAGGTACGTAACGCTCATAAGGTTCAGGGTTCTCCCTTCGGCGGACTACGGGGAAACCGTGAAGGAGGCAAGGAGGATACTGCTGAAAAACCACAGCCCCGACGAGTTCACGATAATAACGCCAACGGTTGTAAAGAGGTTCCTCTCAATGATGAGCGCAAGCCTTTCCCTCTTCCTCGGGGTGGCATCGCTGACGGCCCTTGTTGTTGGGGGGTTTGTCCTCTCATCCATATTCTACATAAACATCTACGTGAGGAAGTGGGAGATAGGTCTGAGAAGGGCGCTGGGAGCTACGAAGTCCGACATAAAAAGGAGGATAATACTTGAAAGCGTAGCCATATGCATCTTCGGTGCAGCGGCTGGAACGGTAATAGGTTTTGCCTCCGTGAGACTTCTTCTGCCCCTCCTCTCAATACCCGTTGTATACCCGAAATCCGCCCTCATCATCGCTCCCCTCTTCTCGGTAGCCGTCGGGGTTCTCGCATCCTACTCCCCTGCAAGGAAGGCATCGGAGTTTGAGCCGATAGAATCCCTGAGGTCAAAGGTATGATTGAGCTTGAAACGGCGGTAAGGTACTTCGGGAGCAACAAGAAAAGGGTGATGCTCTCCGTAATAGGCATAGCCATCGGCGTATTCTCCCTCACGTTCATGATGGGGCTTACCGGGGCAATGAGGAGCAAGGTTATAAAGAGCTTGGGGGAGCTTGGCTCTCAGGTAATCGTGATAATTCCCGGGGATGTAAAGGTTATGGGGGGAAGGGTTCTCCAGCTCAGCTTCTACCCAACCCTGAAGCTGAAGGAGGCAAGGATAATAGAGCAGAAGTGCCCGTCAGTCAGGCTGACATCCCCCTTTAAAAAGGTGTCACCCAACGTCCACGCAAACGGAAAGGCTGTCGATGCATCCGTCATGGGTGTAAACGAGAACTACGAGCTGATAACGGACTTTCACCCATCGTGCGGAAGGTTCATAAGCAGGAGCGATGTTGAGAACATCTCCGAGGTTGCCGTAATCGGGAAGAACGTCGCATCCGAGCTTTTCGGAAACCCGTGCCCTGTCGGGAGAACGATTTTCCTCTTCAACGCACCCTACAGGGTTGTCGGGGTTATGGAGCCAAAGGGAACGGATGCATCCGGAAAGAACCTTGATAACATGGTGTTCATCCCGATAACGTCGGCGGTGAAGAGGATATCAAACGTTGACTACATAGACGGCATCTACGTCCTTCCGGTATCCGAGAAGCTGATGAGGAGCGCCATGGAGGAGACCGAATCCCTCCTCCTTAAACTTCACGGCAGGAAGGATTTTTCGGTCAACGCCTATGAAGACCTGATAAACGTCCAGAAGCAGGCTATGGACATATTCACCGTTTTGAGCGTCACCGTTGCCGTTATAGCCTTCAGCGTCGGAGGTCTGGGAATCCTTGCGGTTATGACGCTTTCCGTTTACGAAAGGCTCATAGAGATAGGGATAAGGAGAGCCTTTGGAGCAAGGAGGAGGGACGTCTTCAGGCAGTTTCTGACAGAATCCGCCCTCCTTTCAATCTCCGGCTCAACGATAGGCGTGGTGCTTGCAACGGCACTTGTCGTCCTCATCTCAAAGGTTGCAGGCTGGGAACCCATATACATACCGCTGAAAGGGATGCTGATATCCTTCAGCCTCTCAACGGCAATAGGGGTTTTATCCGGCATCTACCCGGCATTCAGGGCAACATCCTTTGAGACGAGGGAGATACTCAGAGAAGCCTAACCCTCCTCCCCCTCGTAGGGGGAGTCAGTGGGGGTCGATCCTCCCCCTCGCAGGGGGAGTTAGTGGGGGTCTAAGGCTGTCATTCTGAGGTTGCTTTGCAGCCGAAGAATCTCAGAACCTTCGCTGGCGCTCAGGGTGACACCCAG
>CAZIVU010000005.1:0-22791 GCA_964542865.1 uncultured bacterium
AACCTGTCCCAGAGGAAACCTGCAAGGGACATGGAGAGGAAAGAGAACAGGCCGATCGACGTGTGGTAGATGCCGAAAGCGGTCCCCTTAAGGCTTTCCCCTGAGATGTCGGAGATTGCTGCCCTCGAAATGGACTCAAAGCCTGCCATAAAGATGCCGTAGAGGAGGAAGGCAAGCCATGCAAGGAGGGGAACCCTGAGGGTAAAGAGGAAAGCTGAAGCGGAGAAGACGATGTAGATGAGGGGGAGGACTTTTCCCTTTCCGAACCTGTCCGAGACGGCTCCGAGAGGATAGCTCAGAAGAGAGTAAACAACGTTGTAAACGAGGTAGGCAAGGGGGATGAACCCGACCGATATGCCCGAGTTCTCCCCCTTTAGAATCATGAACGCGTAGTTCATTGAAAAGAGGGTAAAGAGGGACTGAACGGCAACAAACTTAAAGTACCTTCCCGAAAGCCCGGAAACGGAGAACTTCCTATTCTCCCTCCTTCCCCCGCTCTCGGCTACAAACCTGAAAAGGACTAAGAGGGAAGCAAGACCGGGAAGCGCCGAAAGGGCAAAGATAGCCCTGAAGGACCTCTCACTGCTCCCGAAGGCGTTCAGTATGAGGAAGGCTATAATCGTCCCCGAAACGGCTCCCAAAGTGTCAAGGGCTCTGTGAAAACCGAAGGAGCTGCCGGATTTTAACCTCTGAGAGCTCTCGGATATGAGGGCATCCCTCGGGGACGTCCTTATCCCCTTTCCCATCCTGTCCAGCGCCCTTATGAGCAGAACCTGAACCCAGGAGTGCGAAAGGGAGAGAAGGGGTTTTGTCAGGTTGGAGATTCCGTAGCCTATCAGGATAATCGGCTTTCTCCTTTTCAACCTGTCGGATATAAAGCCGGAAAACACCTTGAGGGTGCTTGCGATGAGCTGGGCAACGCCCTCAACTATGCCTATCTCAAGCTTGGTGGCACCTATGAACCTTTCAAGGAATATGGGGAGGACGGGGAATATCATCTCACTTGAAACGTCGGTGAAGAAGCTGACAATACCGAGGAAGAAAACGTTCCTGCTAACCTTCAATTTATCTCCAGATAAACAGAAATCTCCTCTTCACGTTTAACCCGTGCACATCAACTTCTATCTCCCTGAAGCTGAAGCCATCCAGATTCCCCCTGAACTCCTCTTTCCCCCTGTAGATGCAGAGTAAAGCTCCCATCTCGATGAGGTGACTGACGATCTCAACAGCCTCATCCGGGCTTTTAACCGCCCTCATCAAAAGCATATCGTAGCCCCTCTCAACATCCTCAACCCTTCCGCAGATAACGTCAACGTTTTCAAGCTTAAGCTCCCTCCTGACCTGCTCGAGGAAGACGCACCTTTTCCTCCTCGACTCTATCAGGTCAAAGTGTGAGTCCTCAAGGACGATGGAGAGCGGAACCCCCGGAAAGCCGGCTCCGGAACCAACGTCGGCAAACCTCCTTCCACGGGGGTTAAAGCCAAACGTTTCAAAAGCCTTTAAACCAAGCAGTGAATCGAGGAAGTGCCTCGTATCTATATCCTGGTCAGAGAGGAGGGATGTAAGGTTAATGCTCCTCCCCCACCTTTTCAGAAGCTCCCTGTAAACGCTGAACCTGTCAAGCTCCCCTTCCGAAAGCTCGATGCCGTTAACCCTGCAAAGCTCCTCAAAGCTCATCTTTTCCACTTCTTGATGTATATTGAGAGAATGGATATCGATGAAGGTCTTATTCCCTCAAGCCTTGAAGCCTGCCCGAGCGTCAGGGGCTTTGCCTCTTTCAGTTTCTGCCTCTCCTCCTTTGAGATCGGAACGCTGTCGTAATCAAAATCCTCGGGAATCCTTATCCTCTCAAGCTTCTCAAATCTCCTCACCTCCTCCCTCTGCCTCTCTATATAGCCCTCATACTTTACCTGCGTCTCAGCCTCCTGAAGAACCTCATCAACAAACCTTCCGCTTTCGGCTTCAAACTCAAAGTCTATAAAGCCTATCAGGTCTTTGATGGATACCTCAGGCCTCTTCAGTATCTCAGATGCGCTCCTTGATTGGGATATCTTTGAGGAGCCCTTTGACTCAAGGATAGGGTTAACCTGAGAGGGTTTCAGCTTCATCTCCCTGAGCTTCATTACGAGAACGTTGACCGACTCATACTTCCTCATCACCCTTTCAAACTGCTCCCTCGTCAGCAGTCCGAACCTGTACCCGTACCTTGCAAGCCTGTAATCGGCATTGTCGTACCTGAGCAGGAGCCTGTACTCAGCCCTCGACGTGAAAAGCCTGTAAGGTTCGGTAACCCCTCTGTTAACAAGGTCATCTATCATTACACCTATGTAAGCCTCATCCCTCTTGAGGACGAACATCTCATCCTCACCCCTTGCCCTGAGGGCGGCGTTTATCCCGGCAACAATCCCCTGGCCCGCCGCCTCCTCATAGCCGGTTGTCCCGTTGATCTGACCCGCATTGAAAAGGCCTCTGACGATTTTCGTCTCAAGGGTCGGGTAGAGGTGTCTCGGGTCGATGAAGTCATACTCAATTGCGTACGCAGGCCTTACAATCTTTGCACTCTCAAGGCCGGGTATCGAGTGGATTATCGCCTCCTGAACGTCGTAGGGAAGGCTCGTTGAGGTTCCGTTGGGGTAGTACTCAACGGTACTCCTCCCCTCAGGCTCGATGAAAACGTGGTGTCTCTCCCTTTCGGGAAACTTCACCACCTTGTCCTCAATTGACGGACAGTACCTCACACCGACACCCTTAATGAGCCTGCACGTTCCATACATGGGCGACCTGTGGAGGTTTTCCCTTATTATCCTGTGGGTTTCCGGCGTCGTATAGGTTATGTAGCAGGGAATCTGCTCCACCTGTCTGTCCCCGCTCCAGAACGAGAAGAAGGGCGGTGGTTCATCCCCCTCCTGAACCTCCATCCTTGAGAAGTCAATCGTCCTTCCGTCAAGCCTTGTGGGGGTTCCGGTTTTCAGCCTCGATACCCTGAAACCCATCCTCTCGTAGAAAGCCGATAGCCTGTTCGCCGCAGGCTCCCACATCCTCCCGGCTTCAAACTCCTCAAAGCCGATGAAGATTCTCCCCCTGAGAAACGTGCCGGCTGTCACGACAACCGACCTGGCACCGTACCTTGCCCCTATGTGGGTAACCACGCCCCTTACCCTTCCATCCTCAACCACTATATCATCAACAATCTGCTGGATAATTGAGATGCCGGGCGTGTTCTCAATAACCTCAATCATCCTCTTCCTGTAGAGCTCCTTGTCAGCCTGAGCCCTCGGAGCCCTCACCGCCGGACCTTTTCTCCTGTTCAGTATCCTGAACTGGATACCCGTGCTGTCGATGTTCTTTGCCATCTCCCCGCCGAGGGCATCTATCTCCCTTACAACCGTCCCCTTTGCAACGCCCCCGATTGAGGGATTGCACGACATCTCTGCTATCTTCTCAACGTTTATCGTGAAAAGGGCTGTCCTGCATCCCATCCTTGCCGATGCAAGCGCAGCCTCACACCCGGCATGGCCCGCCCCGACAACTATAACGTCGAAAACATCATCCCACATCAGAACTCCAGCCTAACGCTCTTTCCCCTCCCGACCTTGAGCTGCCTTGACGCCGAACCCTTAAAGGCAACTATCTGGAAGTACCCTTCAGGGTTGACAGAGATGAAGAGCTCCCCCTCCTGAAGGTTCCTGAAGTCCTCCGAGAACCTTGCAATCTCCCTTCCATCGATGAACGCCCCCTTCGGATTGGTTCCGCTGTACCTCAGGTTGAGGATGAGGTTCCCGAAGCTGTCTACATCCAAAACGATGCACTCATAACCGTTGCCCTCCCTCCTCGGCGATGGAATCCTGAAGAGCTTCAACGCCGATACCTCCACCTCATCGCCGAGGTACTGGGGGGACTGGAAGTTGGAGAGGTTTGCGGCTATCGGGGCAAAGATATTCCTTGCCCTGAAATTTCCGGGTCCCTCAAGGAAGTAGTGGCTTGCCGTGATGAGGTGGACGCTCTCCGGCGGCTCCTCCTCAAGCATAAGGCTTGCAACGCCGTTATTCGGACAAACGATGTAGTACCTCTCCGTTGAGACTATAATCGGTTCATCCTCCGGGTTCGGGTCAACGCCGATGAGGAAAACGGTTCCGCTCGGAAAGTACCTGAACGAGCACCTTAGCTTGAACGCAGCATCAACAACGTCAAACGGCCTAACGCCGTGGGTTATATCCACTACTCTGATATCGGGATTGTTCTGAAGCAGAACGCCCTTCAGCGACCCGACGTAGCTGTCCTTCAGCCCAAAATCGGTTATAAGGGCAACGGTGTTCTTCATACCTCCTCCTCAAGCTCTCTCTCAAGGTCGATGAGTGATAATTCTATCCTTTTTGAAAGCTCCCCGGGGCTCTCTCCGGCGTCGGGGATCAGGGGCTTCCCAACCTTTACCGTGCAGGATGAGAAAGGGTAGGGGATAAAGAACCTGTCCCATGAACCGAGCTTCCTTCCCCTTGAACACCTGAAGCTCACGGGACACACGGGAACGCCGGTTTCGAGCGAAACCAGAGCAGCTCCCTTCTTAACCTTGAAGGCAGGTCCCCTTGGGCCGTCAACAGAGATGGCTACGCTGTAACCGTTCTTAACCTCATCGATCATCCTTAGAGCAGCGGAAACGCCTCCCTTCCCCTTCCCGGCAGAACCCCTCACGGAACTGAAACCGAAGTTTGAGACAACTTTAGCCGCAAGCTCCCCGTCGGAATGCCTGCTTATCAGGACCTTGACCCTGTCTGAGAATCTCCTGAAAACGAACGGGAGGAGAAGCATCCTTCCGTGCCAGAAAACGTAGACCCTCGGAGAGGAGGGAAGACACCCATCATCTATAAGAACCCTTACCCTCAGCGTCCTGAGGTAGGCGTTCAGTGTGTAGAATATCAGCTTCTCCCTACTCAACCTCAAACTTCACCCTCAACCTTACCCTGTCAACGTCAAACGGAATTTCCGGAAAGGGCTGGGAGGAGTAAACAGCCCCTATTGCAGACCTGTTAAAGAGTGTATCGTCCGAAAGCCTTTCAACGGTAAAGTTCCTTATTGAACCGTCCTTCATCAGGTCAAACTTCAGGATTACGAGCTTCCTCTTAACGCTGCTTCCCCTGTAAGGGTTATGCCATTTTGAGGCTATCCTCCTTCTCACGCCTATTATGTAGGAAGCAAGCCTGTCGTACTGGGACTTAACGTTAAGGTGAACCTTCCCGTTTCCGCTCCGCCCCTCGGTTATCGAGAGGTCTGCAAGGACATCCCCCTTTAACCTTGAGGATACCCCCCTTGATAGTTGTGATGCTCGTCCTGAACGGGGAACGGTGGATGATGGCAGCTCCCCCCTCTTTGCCGGGGATGAACCTGCAGGAGCAGACCTTGAAAACTTTACGCTCCTTCCCGAAGGAACCTCGGTCTTCCCCCTCTCGGAGGACGGGCGGTCATTCCCGAGGTTGCTAACGGTTGAGACAACGCTTGAGCGAACCGAGGTCTCTATCGAAAACGCATCAAGCTCAACAACATCATAGCTTCTAACGCTGAACTTTGATGAGAAGCCTATCAGGAAGAGGATCAGAAGGTGGATTGAAAATGAAAGGGAGGCTGAGAGGAGATCATATTTTATTTGCCTCAGGTTCATCACCTAATCCTTGAAATTATGGAGCGGGTGACGGGGATCGAACCCGCGACCCTCAGCTTGGGAAGCTGATGCTCTACCACTGAGCTACACCCGCAACGCTGGATAATATATGTTTGAGATGTGTCAAGTTCAACCTTTAGTTGTATAATTTTGCTATGAGAAGGGTTATCGTCTGCGGAGACTACAGCTCCGGTAAGACAACCTTTGTAAGGAACATCAACCCGGAGACGTTCTGCGGAACGGACGTTGATGAGGTTGAGCCGGAAACCCTTAGAAAGGTCGGAAAGGAAACAACTGTAGGCGTTGAGGTTAACTTCTTCAGGGGAACAACCTTCCTCGGGATGCCCGGGCAGGAAAGGTTCAGTTTCATCTGGGAGATCTTCGCAAGGAGGTTTGACGCTATTCTCTTTCTCCAGAGGGCTGAAAACCTGAAAAGCGTTTCGAGGTTCGTTGATTTCTTCTCTAAGTTCGAACCCTTTGAAAGCTCCTTCAAGCTCATCCTGATTACCCATGCAGACCTGAGAGAGCCTAACCTGAGCCATCTTGAGGGGTTAAGGATTCCCCACATAACGGTGGACCCGAGAAGGAGGGAGTCTGTCCTGAAAGTAGCCGAGACGGTAGTTAGAGAGCTGGAGAGGTGATGTTCGGGTTTTTTAAGAAGGGCGAAGAGGCAAAGAACATAAGGGAATACCTTGAGAGGAAGAGCAGGGAGATAGAGTTTGGAGGGTGGATATCAACATCCATATTCACCGCTGACGGGCTTAAGGTCTTCTCAAAGCAGAAACCCGAGTACAACACCGAGAAGGTATACCCTTACGCCATAAAGCTCTTTCAGACCGCCCTGAAGTTTCACGAGAAAGCAAATCCGGGCCTCAAGGTGGGGGGATTCGAACCCCCGAGGCTGCTCATCTACCAGATGGAGACGAGGGAGACCGTGTTCATCATAAAGGGCTACTCGAAGGAGAGGGAGCTCTACCTCATCTACATAACGGACCCCGAGCTCTCGGTTTCCTTCTCAATGGACAGAACGGCAAAGAGGCTTCAGCACTGGCTTTTTGACGTTTCAAAGGGCATAGATAAAATCCTCAGGGCGAAGAGATGACCTTCAGGGAGCTTCTGATCAACCTGCTCGGCATGGCAAGTAGATGGACGGTTAACTTCCAGCTCAACAGCGTTGAGGGGACGATCTACGTTCAGAACGGGAAGATTGTCAAAGCGACGGTCTCCGGCGAGGAGGAGCTATCGGGAAAGCAAGCCTTGAGGTTCGCTGCCGAGCATGAGGACGAGATAAGGAGCGTAAAGCTCCTTCCCCTTGAGGAGCCTGTTGAGGGTGAGGTTGAGATTGACCAGATGGAGGTCTTCTCCATCTTCACAGAGGTTGGGGAGGAGACGAACATAGAGGTTGAGAGGCAATCCCCATACATGGACGTCTGCAGGAAGTACTTCAACATCGATAACGTGAAGCTCATCTACTCCCACAACGGAGTTGAGTACTCAAAATCGGATGTGGGGAGCATGGATGAGCTCAGAGATGTCATAAGGTCTTACGTTAACGGGATAAAGCAGTTTTCAGAAACCTCAAGGGTCAGAATCAAGTTCTCAAAGCTTCTTGCGTTTATCGTCATACTGAGCGATAAGTTCCTCTTCATCCTCCTCAGCGGGGAGGAGATGTCAAACCTTGAGATTGATGAGCCGGAGATAACGGAGAACCTCCTGAAAGTGCTACAGTCCGATTAGCTGCCGAGTATATCTACAACCCTTTCGGACGCATCCTCAATCTCAATGTTAAGAAGACCGATGTTGGCATCCTTCTTGACAACGCAAACAAGTATGGCTCTCTTTCCCGTTCTCCTTGCAAGTATGTTCTCCTTCTCGCTCCTCACAAGGACATCCTGAAACTCTCCGGCATCAACGAGCTTTGAGAGCCTGTCAGACGTCCCGACAACTGCGGCAGCCATAGCTGCAAGCTTCTGGGCGTTGAGGCTTCCCTTCAACATAACCGAAACAACAACCTGACCGTCCGGGGTTGCTATGAGCGTTCCTAAAAGGTCTGAGCCGAGTGAATCTGAAAGGTCGGAAAGAACCTGCTCCAAAAGCTCCTTCTTGCTCGCCATAGTATCCTCCAGATTTTCTTAAAAGAGCTCCTCCATAATCGACTTAACCGGGGATTCCTCATAGAGAAGGTCTATTCCGCACCTGAGGTTTTCAAGGAAGTCCATCGCCTCCTTAACGTTCTCCTCAGGTATTATGGACCCGTGCTGGGGAACAATCGCCTTAATCTCAAAGGGTTTTATCTTGTCAACGAAGTACTTCAAAGCCTTGTTTGAAGCCATGTAGTAAACGTGGAAGTACATCATCTCCCTCTTGTGCCTCTCCATATCCGAAACGACGAGCTCCCACTTTGACTGGATGGCAGCAAATATGTCACCGGAGAAGAGGAGCTTTGCCCCAGTGTCGTAGGTAACGAAAGCGTCGGGGAAGTGGAGGAAGGGGGAGCTCAGGAAGAGGAGAGCCGAGCCATCACCGAGCTCGAGCATTGTATCGTCAAGAACGCTCACATCAAGCCAATTTACGCCGCTCCTGTCAAAGCCGTAGTAGGGAAGGAGAACCTTCGTTCTCGGAGTCGTCACAATCGTTATCTCGGGGTTTATCTTCAGCCACTCAGGGATGGAACCGGCAACGTCAGGGTCCTGATGGTGGGAGATGATATGTGTGACCTTCTCGGGCTCTATCAGCTGTGAAACCCTTTCCCTGACCTGAGGAAAGTGCTGAATTCCGCCGGGGTCAACGAGAACGTTTACATCCCCGGATGATATCAGGTAGGCGTTGCACCTGAATATGAACTCCTCAGAGCTTCCAACCCATGCAACCCTGTGGTCTTCCTCCTCAAACAGGACAACAGGTTTGCTAAGGTCAAAGTTACCCTCCTTAAGCTCATCAATCCTCAATCCCATGGTCAACTCCTCAAGCCCTTGAAATCTGGCTGCTGTACTGGTGCATCATATACCTCGTATAACCAAGGTTCGCATCGCTCTTCAGAACGGCAAGCTGGAAGTTCTCATCGTTGTAGAAAACCCTTACCAGTATAAAGAGCTCGGTCGTGCTCATGAGTATCTCCTTTGGCATTCCAACGGAGTATTCCCCCAAAGCCCTGTAGAGCTCAAGGTATTCACTGACGATGTTTTTCACCCTTTCAATGACGCTGTCTATCCCCTCCCCGAAGGAATCGATAACGTCCCCGGAGAAGGTAACGGCTGCATAGCCAACGATGAAAGGTATCTCCTCCTTTGCCTTCTCAGCAATTCCCATCTTTTCCTCCCTTCTATTGGTGGGGAAAAATTCTATCACATCTAACCATTTCGTATAATTTGTCAAAAACGGAACCGGAGGAGATTTGGCTTTAAGGTTTCTGACGGCAGGTGAGTCGCACGGAAAGGGCATATTTGCCCTCCTTGACGGTATCCCGGCAAACTTCAATGTGGACTTTGAGTTCATAAACCTTGAGCTTTCAAGGAGGCAGAAGGGGTACGGAAGAGGCGGGAGGATGAAGATAGAGAGGGACAGGGTCGAGTTCCTCTCAGGCATCAGGCTCGGGAAAACGCTCGGCTCACCGATACTCATGGCAATCTGGAACAGGGATTACGAGAACTGGAAGGAGATAATGAAGCCAGAACCCGGAGAGCTGAGGGAGGAGGATAAGGTGACGAGGCCACGTCCCGGGCATGCCGACCTTTCGGGGGTTATAAAGTACGGTTTTGACGATGTCAGGAACGTCCTTGAGAGGTCAAGCGCAAGGGAAACTGCCGGAAGGGTTGCGGCGGGAGCTCTCTGCAAGGATATGTTAAGGGGGCTCGGCATAAGGATTGGAAGCTACGTTATCTCGATAGGGTCAGCTGAGGTTAAGGGTTTTGAAAAGCTCCCCCTTTCTGAGAGGTTCATGAACGCCGAGAGCTCCGAGGTGAGGATTCCCCTGAAGGAGAGGGAGCTCGAGGAGAGGTTCAAGTCGGAGATAGACAGGGCAAGGGAGGAAGGTGAAAGTCTCGGAGGGACTTTTGAGGTTTTTGCGGAGAACGTCCCCATCGGAATAGGCTCATACACCCAGTGGGACAGGAGGCTTGATGCAAGGATAGCCGGTGCGATGATGAGCATTCAGGCAGTAAAGGGGGTTGAGATCGGACTCGGCTTCAGGTCTGCAAGGCTTCCCGGCTCAAAGGTTCACGATGAGATATTCTACTCGGAGGAGAGGGGGTTTTTCAGGAAGACGAACAGGGCCGGAGGGATAGAGGGAGGGATGACAAACGGTGAACCCATAGTCGTAAGGTGTGCAATGAAGCCGATTCCCACCCTTTACAACCCGCTGATGAGCGTTGACATAAAAACGAAGGAGCCGTTCAGGGCTTCCGTTGAAAGGTCAGACGTCTGTGCTGTCCCGGCTGCAGCCGTTGTGGGGGAGGCCATGCTTGCCATTGTAATCCTCAGTGCAATCCTTGAAAGCTACCCGTCGGACAACTTCAACGAGCTCAGGGACTTCGTTGAGAGGAGAAATTTGATAAAATTATTCTAATGTTATGAGTATTATGAAGGAGGTAATAGATGAAGCTCCCCCAGAAGCCGAGGAAACCCCGCTGGCTTGACAGGAACCACAGGGCGATGCTTCCTGCTGATGTCAGGGTTAAAACGCTCAAAGAGTATATACTCGGGTTCTCCCCCCTTCAATCGTTTGATGAGTCCGACAGGTGCTTAAAGTGCAGGGACAGCGAAAAGAGGTGTTCAAACGGATGCCCGGCAAACATGCCGATACCTAAGTTTATGGAGAAAGTTCAGGAGCACGACCTGATAGGTGCTTTCAGGGTAATCGTTGATGAAAGCCACCCCTTCCCATCGATAACGGGTAGGGTCTGCCCTCAGGACAGGCTATGTGAGGGAAGCTGCATCCTCCACTTTGATACGGTCAGGAAGAGGGAGAACATAGGAAGTGCGGTATCGATAGGTGCAGTTGAGAGGTGGATAGGGGACACCATAATCTTTGGAGGGTTTGACATATCGGATATCGACAAAGTTGAGGGGGAAACGGGAAAGACCGTTTCCATAATCGGAGCAGGGCCAGCCGGACTGTCGGCAGCCTACTACCTGAGGAGGAAGGGTCACAGGGTTAAGGTCTACGACATGCTCCCCTCCCCCGGAGGGCTTCTGATATCGGGCATCCCCTCGTTCAGGCTTGACAGGTACGTTATCGAGTTCTCGGTAAACAGGCTGAAGAACATGGGGGTTGAGTTCATAATGAACACCAAGGTCGGTGAGGACATCGACGTTGAGGAGATAAGGTCGAAGAGCGATGCCATCTTCATAGCTGCGGGTGTAAGCAGGGGCAAGGTTCTAAACATCCCCGGAGCGGAGCTTGAAGGGGTCTACTCGGCACTCGAGTGGCTCAGGGAGGCAAACCTTTCAGACTTTGAGAGCGTTCCGGACGTGGGAGAGAGGGCGATGGTCGTTGGAGGGGGATTCACGGCCATGGATGTTGCCATGTGCCTCAACAGGCTTGATGTAAAGAACTTCGTTGTCTACAGGGGAACGAGGGAGACTTCATCCGCAAAGAAGGAGGAGTGGGACCACATAGCTCAGGAAGGCTCAATAATCCACTTCAACACGCAGCCCGTCGAGATAATAGGGAGCAACGGTAAGGTTGAGGCGGTAAAGACGATGGCAACGGCATACGCCCTCGTTGACGGAAAGAGAAGGATGGTATGCCTTGAGGGAACTGAAAGGTACATAGAGGTAGACTCCATAATCTTTGCCGTTGGCCAGAACGCCGATCCTGTTGGCTACAGGGGGATTAAGGGGATTGAGCTTGACAGGTGGCAGACCGTTCCCGTTGATGAGAACTACATGACGAACGTCCCGGGAGTCTTCGCCGGGGGTGATGTCATAACGGGTGCCGGAACCGTGGTTGAGGCTTTCAGGGACGGAAGAAGGGCAGCGCTTAGCATAGACAGGTACCTATCTGAGGCTTAGGGGAGGACCTCCCCTTTAGATGCCTCAGCCAAAGCTCGTGCATCCCCCGGATGAAACCTCGCCGCACCCTCCGATTCCGCACACCGATATCTTCTTGACAACCCTCTCGGACCCGCATTCGGGGCATTTCACGCTGCTTACCTGGGAAAAGGATACGACAAACCTCTCAAACTCCTTCCCGCACTCCTCGCACCTGAACTCGTACATCGGCATGGCAACACCTCCTTTGGCAGGTAAAAATTTGAGAGCCTGAGATTTCATGTCAAGTCCGACTTTGTTAAAATTCTGTAAAAATTCGGGATAGGGAGAGTTGCCATGCACAGAATAGTGAGAAAGGTAGAGCTTGCCGAGAACGTTGACGAGTTTGTCGTTGAAGCTCCCGAAATCGCCCTTAAGGCAAAGCCGGGGCAGTTTGTCATGGTCAGGATAACCTCAAGGGGCGAGAGAATACCCCTAACAATTGCCGACAAGGATGCCGAGTCGGGAACGATAACCCTCATGGTTCAGAGGGTTGGTAAAACAACGTTCCACCTCTCCTGTTTTGATGAGGGGAACGTGATACTTGACATTGCCGGACCTATGGGGAAGCCGACCCACATAGAGAACTGGGGACACGTCCTCTGCGTAGGGGGAGGTCTCGGGCTGGCACCGATACACCACATAGCTCAGGGCGTTAAGGAGGCCGGAAACAGGATAACAACGATAATGGGCTTCAGGAAAAAGGAGCTGATATTCTGGGAAGACAGGATGGAGCTTATATCGGACAGGGTAATAGTAACAACGAACGATGGCTCTTACGGGATGAAAGGGCTCGTAACCGATGGGATACAGAGGGTTATAGAGGAGGGGGAAAAGGTTGACATGGTCATAACCGCCGGACCCGTTCCGATGATGAAAGCCGTATCGGAGCTTACCAGAAAGTACGGGATACCGACGATAGCCTCACTCAACCCCATAATGGTTGACGGGACGGGCATGTGCGGTGCGTGCAGGGTAACCGTTGGGGGAGAGGTTAAGTTTGCCTGCGTTGACGGACCGGAGTTCAACGCGCACGAGGTCGATTTTGATGAGCTTATGAGAAGGCTTACCATGTTCAAATCCCTTGAGAAGGAGTCCTTCGAGAACTTTCAGAGAAAACACTGCGGCTGCGGGAGGAGATAGATGGCTAAGAAGGAGATAAGGAAGGACAGGGTACCGGTTCCGGAAAGGGATCCGGTGGAAAGGATAAAGGACTTCAGGGAGGTAAAGCTTGGCTATACACCATCCCTTGCGGTTGAGGAGGCAAAAAGGTGCCTCCAGTGTCCGACGAGCCCCTGTGTCGACGGCTGCCCCGTAAGCGTTCCCATACCTCAATTCATAAAGCTCATCGCCGAGGGGAAGTTCGTCGAAGCCGCAAGGAAGATTAAGGAGGAAAACGTCCTTCCATCCATATGCGGAAGGGTCTGCCCTCAGGAGATACAGTGTGAGGCAAGGTGCGTGGTCGGAAAGGTCGGAACGCCCGTTGCCATCGGAGCGCTTGAGGCATTTGCCGGAGACCATGAAGCGTCGGTAGGCTATGAAAGGTTTGAGATAAAGGAGAAAACGGGGAAAAGGGTTGCAATTGTCGGTTCAGGACCCGGAGGGATTGCCTGTGCTGCAGACCTTGTCAAGCTGGGGCATTCCGTAACGATATTTGAGGCTCTCCATGAGCCGGGAGGCGTTTTAGTTTACGGAATTCCGGAGTTCAGGCTTCCAAACGAGACCGTCAAGAGGGAGATAGAGTTCCTGCAATCGATGGGTGTTGAGATAAGGCTCAACTTCATAGTCGGGAAGACAAAGACAATTGAGGAACTCCTTGAGGAGTTTGATGCGGTCTTCATAGCATCGGGAGCGGGACTTCCCTACATGCTGAACATCGAAGGGCTGAACCTTAACGGCGTCTTCTCCGCAAACGAGTTCCTTACAAGGGTAATACTCATGGGAGCGAGGAAGTTCCCGGAGAACGACACTCCCGTCTACACGGGCAAGAGGCTTGCGGTTATCGGCGGGGGGAACACCGCAATGGACGTTGCAAGGACGGCAAGGAGGCTCAAAGGGGTGGAGGAGGTTTACCTCATCTACAGGCGCTCCGAGGCCGAAATGCCGGCAAGGGTTGAGGAGGTTCACCATGCAAAGGAGGAGGGCGTCAAGTTTATGACCCTCACAAACCCCGTGAGGTTCATAGGGGAAGATGGCTGGCTCAAGGCAATGGAGTGCGTGAAGATGGAGCTTTCCGAACCGGATGAGTCGGGAAGGAGAAGACCGGTTCCCATAGAGGGTTCAAACTTCACGATAGAGGTTGATTCCGTCGTGATGGCGATAGGTCAGGGACCTAACCCGGTTGTCGTTGAAGGTGTTGAAGGGATAAGGCTCGGAAGAAAAGGGGAGATTATCGTTGACATGGAAACCTGCCAGACAGACATACCGGGAGTTTTTGCCGGAGGTGACGTTATAAGGGCTGGCTCAACGGTCATTCAGGCAATGGGAGACGGAAGAAGGGCTGCAAGGGCAATACACAGATACCTTATGGAAGGCTGATGGAGAAACTCCTTGCCATAGCCCTGAACTTTAAAAAGGGGATAGGACCCCGCTCCGTGAAGTCTCTTGTCGAAAGGTACGGCTCGCTTAAAAGTGCCGTTGAGGAGGAGGGGATAGAGCTTGAAGGGGAGGTGGAAAGGGCGAAGAGGGAGATAGAAAGGGCAGAAGAGGAAGGCGTTGATATCATAGCCATAACCGAAAGCGGCTACCCCGAACTCCTGAGGCAGATTCCCGACCCGCCTCCGGTCCTCTACGTGAAGGGAAGGATACCCGAGCCCTGCATATCCGTTGTCGGTTCAAGGAGGACAACTCCCTACGGGAGGAGAACAGCTTACAGAATCGGGAAGTTCCTCTCGGAGAACGGAATTGCAACGGTAAGCGGGCTTGCCTACGGAGTGGACACGCATGCTCACAGGGGAGCCGTTGATGGAGGGGGAGGAACCGTTGCCGTGCTCGGGTGCGGAATTGACGTTGACTACCCGGCAGGCAACAGAGACCTCAGGAGAAGGATTGAGGAGAGCGGGGCGGTCATCTCCGAGTTCCCATTCGGAACAGAACCCTTAAGGGAGAACTTCCCGAGGAGAAACAGGGTGGTAAGCGGCCTATCCTACGCAACAATTGTTGTTGAGGCAAGGGAAAGGAGCGGTTCACTCATAACGGCCTCGCTCGCAAATGAGCAGGGGAGGGTTGTCTTTGCGGTTCCGGGAAACATCGACTCCCAGATGAGCAGGGGAACAAACCTCCTCATAAGGGATGGTGCATCGCCGCTGACGGAGATGGATGACATATTCAGGGAGCTCCCCTTCCTGAAGGGGGAGGGGAAGGAAAGGGAAATTCCGAAGGAGCTTGAGCCCCTCGTTGAGGTCCTCTCAAAGTCGCCCCTCCACGTTGACAGAATCGTTGAAATACTCAAAGTTGACTACGGCAGGGCGGTTGAGATGCTCCTTGAGCTTGAGATGATGGGGATTGTGAGGGGGGAGAACGGAGTGTACTCGCTGTGCTGAAGGAGATTATCGTTGAGGAGATAAGGAGGAAAGGCTTTATAACGTTTGACAGGTTCGTTGAGCTCTCCCTTTACCATCCCGGGTTCGGATACTACACGTCAAAGAGGGTAAAGCCCGTTCCGGGGGAGGACTTCATCACATCGCCCGAGCTATCAAGCGCCTTCGGGAGAACGGTAGCCCTCTGGATCGAGGAGGCATCAATGAGGTTCGGCATCCCCCTGAACATACTTGAGCCGGGAGGGGGAAAAGGTTTTCTTGCAAAGGAAATAATGGCTTCCCTCAACGTTGAGAACTACACAGTTCTTGAGAGAAACCTTAACGTTGAAATCCCGGGGGCAAACGTTATCGGAAGCCTCGATGAGGTAAAGCCGTTCAGGGGATTCATCATCTCAAACGAGCTTTTCGATGCCTTCCCGTTCAAGAGGATTAAAAAGCTTGGAGGAAAGCTCTTTGAGGTTGTTGTAAAGGAGAGTGGCGGGAAGCTCTTTGAAGACCTTATTCCGGCAGGGGAGAACGTCCACAGCCACTTTGAGCTTATCGGGTGTGAGCTTGAGGAGGGGTGCGAGTACAGCCTCTTCACCGGGTACGACAGCTTCCTGAAGAAGCTGGGCGAAAAGCTGGCAGAGGGGGTTTTCCTGACGTTCGATTACGGGTGGGAGTGCAGGGAGCTCATGAACAGGAAAGGGGGAACGCTCAGGACGTTCAGGGGACACAGAGTCGGCGATAACCCCTACGAGGATATCGGGAAGGTTGACATAACGAGCGACGTTGACTTCACGTACCTGAAAACTGTCATGAAGCGCTACTTCAGGAGCGTTGAGGTGATACCCCAGTCAAAGTTCCTGCTGAACGCCGGAATTGATAAAATTGGTGGGGAAGTTCCCGAAATCCTCACCCTGATAGTTGAAATGGGAAGGAGGTTTAAAGCCGTTACGGCGTTCAAGGGAGGAAAATTTGAGAAGGTCCGAGGTTAGAAGGAGAACGGCGGAAACGGACGTAAGGGTTGCTGTCAACCTTGACGGGGCGGGTAACTACAGCGTGGAAACGGATATTCCCTTCCTGTCTCACATGCTTGAGCTTTTCAGCAGGCACAGCCTCATAGATATGGAGGTGGAGGCAAGGGGAGACGTTCAGGTTGACCACCACCACCTGATAGAGGATACGGGGATAGTCATCGGGGAGGCAGTGGGGAAGGCTCTCGGCGATAAGATGGGGATAAGGAGGTACGGGCACTTTATTCTCCCCATGGATGAATCCCTCGTCATGTGTGCAGTTGACCTTTCCGGAAGGCCCTACTTCGTGTACAACAACTTCCCGGAGGGGAAAACGCTAAAGGGCATTGAGTTTGACCTTTTCAGGGAGTTCTGGAAGTCCTTTGCCTTCTCCGCCAGAGCTAACCTTCACATAACGCTCATCTACGGGCTCAACCTCCACCACATAGCCGAAGGGACGTTCAAGTGCGTCGCAAGGGCACTGAGGAGTGCCGTTGAGGTTGATGAGAGGGTGAAGGGAGTTCCTTCAACAAAGGGAAAGCTTTAAAGGAGGAGTTTATGGAAGTCGAAAGGTCAAAGTCCCTTTTCGATGAGGCAAAGAGGTACATTCCCGGCGGGGTAAACAGCCCTGTAAGGGCTTTCAAGTCTGTCGGAGGTGTCCCCCGGTTCATTGAAAGGGCTAAAGGTTCTCGCATATGGGACGTTGACGGGAACGAGTACATAGACTACGTCTGCTCGTGGGGACCCATGATTTTGGGGCATGCCCATCCCGAGGTGGTGGATGCGGTGAAGGAGCAGTCGGAGAGGGGAACGAGCTACGGAGCTCCAACGGAGCTTGAGGTGAAGCTTGCAAGGATGATCGTTGAGCTTGTCCCGTCCGTTGAGAAGGTGAGGATGGTGAACTCGGGAACGGAAGCGACGATGTCAGCGATAAGGCTTGCAAGGGGATACACCGGAAGGGACAAGGTAGTCAAGTTTGAGGGAGGTTACCACGGCCACGTCGATTCCCTTCTCGTCAAGGCCGGCTCAGGCCTGACAACGTTCGGCGTCCCGACAAGCCCGGGAATCCCTGAGGACTTTGCAAAGCACACGATAACCGTCCCCTTCAACGACATAGATGCCCTTAAAAGGGTCTTCGATGAGTACGGAGATGAGATAGCCTGCGTGATAATGGAGCCGGTTATGGCAAACGCCGGGCTGATAATACCTGAGGACGGTTTTCTTGAAGGTGTGAGGGAGATAACCGCTCAAAGGGGAGCTCTCCTCATTTTTGACGAGGTGATAACGGGCTTCCGGCTGTCCATCGGCGGAGCCCAGAAGTACTTCAACGTAAACCCTGACCTTTCCTGCTTCGGGAAGATAATAGGAGGGGGACTCCCCGTCGGAGCGTTTGGAGGTAAAAGGGAGATAATGGACTACCTCGCTCCGGAGGGGCCTGTGTATCAGGCTGGGACGCTCTCCGGGAACCCCCTTGCAATGGCTGCAGGGATAAAGACCGTGGAGCTCCTGAAGAAGCCCGGGGTATATGATGAGCTGAGGAAGAAGTGCGAAAAGCTCTCCGAAGGGCTTAAGGAAGCAGCAAGGGAGGCAGGGATTTACGACAAGCTCTGCTTCAAGAGGATAGAGTCGATATCCATCGTCTACTTCACGCCGGAGAACGTCAGGGATTACAGGACAGCCCTCACATCAAACACAAGAGCCTACGCTGAGTTCTTCAACCACATGCTGAATCAGGGGATATACCTTGCCCCATCGCAGTTTGAGGTCTCATTCATCTCAACCGCCCACACCGA
This sequence comes from uncultured bacterium, assembly GCA_964542865.1. GTDB lineage: Bacteria > Aquificota > Aquificia > Desulfurobacteriales > Desulfurobacteriaceae > CAZJFY01. Next base: position 18,011 of record CAZIVU010000005.1, read on the forward strand.
ATCCGACATCGAGAGGACGGTTGAGGCTGCAAGCCTGTCGTTCAGAAAGGTTAAGGAAATCCTGTAATGGGGAAGGCAAGGGAGTTTATAAAGAGGTCGAGGGCGATGACCCTTGGCCTCAGCTTCTCCATAGCGGTAATGATAGGCCTTGCAATAGGTTTCTACCTTGACAGGAAGCTCCACACGTTTCCCCTCATGACGATAATCTGGCTCATCATAGGCTTTGCAGCAGGTCTTAAAAACCTCTACCTTGCAATCAAGAAGGCATGAACGGCTTTTTCCTCAAGTTCTTCATCCTTCTCCTTCTCCTCTTCATCCCCGGGGCAGCTGCATCCCTCCTGATAAAGGGAAAAGGTTACCTGCTACCGTTTTCCGCAGGCTACGGAACGATGTTCCTCTACTACCTGCTCATATACAGGCAGTCACTCAGGATAAGGGAAGGGCAGAGAGGATTGGGATTTTTCTTCAGGCTCTCGCTGACTGCAGCCATCCTTATCCTCCTGATAAAGGTTGCACATCTTGATCTCTTTGCTATAATTAGCGGCGTGATATGGGCAACGGTAAGCTTCTTCATTACAACCTTTCTGCTAACAAGGGAGAGATGAGATGGAGCACGGAGCAATAATAAAGATAGTGGGAGTTCCCGACCACGTTACGATGACGTGGCTGATGATGGCTGTCGTCCTGACGTTCTCATACATCCTGGGGAAGAGCCTGAAGAAGTTCCCTGCAAGGGCTCAGTTCGTCGTTGAGAGCCTTACATCGTTCATCCTGTACACCCTTGAGGATGCAATGGGGGAGTACGGGAGGAAGTTCTTCCCGCTTATAGGCGGGCTTGCCGTATTCATTCTCATCGGAAACCTGATGGGGCTTATTCCCGGATTTGCCCAACCGACTGCAAACCTCAATACAACGCTTGCACTTGCAATCATATCCTTCCTCGTTTACAACTATGAGGGGATTAAGAAGCACGGAGTTTTAAACTATTTCAAGCACTTTGCAGGGCCAATCCCCCTTATGGCACCCCTAATGTTCCCCATTGAGGTCATATCCCACCTCTCAAGGATACTCTCGCTCTCATTCCGTCTCTTCGGTAACATGTACGGGGACGAGATGGTCGTAATGGTCCTTATGATTCTGGTCCCGTTCCTCGTCCCGGTTGCAGGGGAGTTCGTCGTGTTTGCAAACAGCTTCCTTCAGGCTTTCATATTCTGCATCCTTACGGTAGTCTACATCTCTTCAGCAATAGAGGAATTTGAAGAACACTAAACGGAGGTAAAGCATGAAGAAGATACTCTACACACTCTTCCTCCTCCTTGCAGGAGCAGTCCCAGCGCTCGCTGGTGAAGGTGGTGCTGCAAGCGGCTCAATGGTCGCCGCACTTTCAGCCCTAGGTGCAGGCCTTGCCATCGGACTTGCTGCAGCAGGTGCAGGTGCAGGTCAGGGTCAGGCAGTAAGGGGTACTCAGGAGGCTATGGCAAGAAACCCGGGAATGGCTGGAAAGCTAACGACAACTATGTTTATCGGTCTTGCTATTATCGAGGCTCTCGCCATCTACGGCCTCGTTATCTCCCTTATTCTCCTCTTTGCAAACCCCCTCATTTAACAGTCTCCCCCCTGCGCTGCGGGGGGGCTTGATTTCCGTAAATCCCGCAGCTTCAGAAAAATCTGTTTTACATTATCCCGGTTAAGTTTGCACCCCGGCACGTATCTACATAATTTATACTTCAAACTGGATGATGGGAACAAACATGCTTGTCAAAATCCAGAAATGGGGAAACAGTTTAGCTGTGAGAATACCTTCCGCGTTTGCCAGAGAAATCGGTCTTTACCCTAATACACAGGTGGAGCTAATACTTGAGGATAACAGGCTGGTGATTGTCCCGAGCAGAAAGAGACGGTTAGAAAAACTTCTAAATCGCATAACTCCCGATAATGTGCACCGTGAAGTCGACTGGGGCAAAGAGAGTGGGGAAGAGGAGTGGTAAGTACGTCCCTGAGAAAGGGGACGTTCTGTGGCTACAGTTTTCACCACAAGCAGGACATGAGCAAGCCGGGAAAAAGCCCGCTGTATGTTTATCTCCCAAACTCTACAACGAGAAGACAGATCTGGGTTTATTCTGTCCGATAACATCCAAGCAGAAAGGCTATCCATTTGAAGTTCATCTGCCGGAGGACTTTCCTGTAAAGGGTGTTATCCTTGCAGACCAGATCCGCAACTTGGACTGGAAGAGCAGGAAAGCATCGTTTATAGCAAGACTCCCTGAGAACACTCTGAAGGAAGTTCTTGAAAAGATCCAACTGCTCCTTGAGTAAGCCCCCTGCAGCGCAGGGGAGCTTAAACTAATCCCTGTGCCAGAAAACCCTTGCAAACTTCTCGCCCTCGTTGTACTTTACCTCAAAGTCCCCCTTGAAGGCATCGTTTACAGCCTCACCGATGTGCCTTGCAAGGTGCTCGGTCGTCGTTGCAATCTCTACCGTTCCGTCCTTCTCCTCAATCCACAGAATCCTCTGAAGGGGCCTCTGGGACATGACGTCATCAACAACGTTCTTTACCCTGTTCAGTACCTCCTCCCTGTGCTCATTGAGGAACTTTCCTGAAAGGTAGACCAACCCTCCCGGGTACCTGTCCCTCTTCCTCCTGCATGCAGGGCATAGGGCCTCGTTCACCTCACCTTTGAGAGGTTCCTTCAGCTGCTCCCTCCACTGCCACCTTCCATCAACGTAGACGGCTCCACACTCAGGGCAGACCGTCGGTTCCGGGTACTTTCTCCTCTCGTAGTACGGGTTATCGCTCTCCCACGTGTACTCCTTCCTCCTTGCGAAGTTGAACTCAAAGTTCCTTCCCATAAAGACCTCCCTTTTCTTATTCTAATGTTTAATTTAAACTCAAACACTCAGGTTGGTAAGCCTTTGAGAGGATGTAGATGCAACCGTCCCTCCTCGATGCAATTAGTCGGGGAGCGTCGCTCAGCGCCGGGTCCCTGTAGGGGACAGCCCTTTCAACCTTCTCCCTTATCTCAGCTGAAACCGAAGGGCAATCCCCTTTTACCGCAACCGTTGAGTAGGATTTCCTCCCGAGCCTCACCCCTTTATAAACGGAAAAGCCGCTCATGAAAAGAGCCTTCCTGATGGCAGACGATGAGGAGTAGGTTGAAAGCCTTGCACCCTTTTCCATCATTCCCGATATGAGCCTGAAAACCTCAAGCGTCCACATCTCGGGGTTTACCTTCGGCGAGAAGGGATCGTGAAAAACGGCGTTGAAGAAGTTTGAGTAGTCCGGCGAGAAAGCTCTCAAAACCTTCCTGCTCTCGCCGGCCACAAGCCTTATTCCCAACCTCCCATCCTCATAGATGAAGTTTGGAAAGCCCTTGAAGACGTAGAAACTTGAGAGGAGGGACCTCAAGATGGGCTTGTACCTCCCGTAGTGCCCCCAGTCAAGGGAAAGACCCTCCCTCGTTACATCTACATCCCTTTCAACGGCGAGTATGAATATCCTGACATCGGGGTTTGACCTCAAAGCCTCATCTATGAGAGCCACGCTGTTGTACCCAAGGCCGAAGCATACATCTAAAAGGTTTACCCTCCCCGACCTTGCAAGCTCGGAGACCCCGCACGGCTTGCAGAACTTCTCCACGGACTCGGTAAACGCACCCGCAGTTATCGAATGGTAAGGCTCACCGTACCTTTCGGATATGAACGTGGTGGAGCCATCCGCCGTCCTTACCCTTCTCATTTAGAGGATTTTCCCCTCTTCGGGTAGAGTGCGATGTCAAAGACCTGCTCAACCCTGTTCACGAAGATGAGCTTCAGGGACCTCTTTGCCTCCCTCGGAAGCTCCTCCATAACCTCCTGCCTGTTCTTCTCGGGAAGGATAACCGTCTTTGCTCCGTACCTTAAAGCCGCAAGTATCTTCTCCTTCAGACCTCCAACGGGAAGGACTTTCCCCCCGAGGGTAATCTCACCAGTCATCGCAACGTCCTTTCTCACCTTCCTCCCCGTCAGCGCTGAGAGCATCACGGTTGCAATCGTTATGCCTGCAGATGGGCCGTCCTTCGGGATTGCACCGGCGGGAACGTGAACGTGTATGTCAACCTTTGACAGGTCCTTCCTGACGCCGAACTCCTTCAGGTGGGCCTTTATGAAGCCGAGGGCTGCCTGAGCCGACTCCCTCATGACCTCACCGAGCCTTCCCGTGAGCGTCAGCTTCCCGGTTCCGGGGGTAACGACAGCCTCAACGAACAGGACATCACCCCCGACGGGTGTCCAGGCAAGACCCGTTGCAACGCCGACCTCATCCTCCCCTAACTCCATCTCGGGGATAAACTTCGGGGCACCCAAAATCTTCTGAACGAGCTTCTTCGTTATAACGTACTTCTTCTCCTTCCCCTCGCTTATCCAGAGGGCAACCTTCCTGCAGATGGCGGCAATCTGCCTGTCAAGGTTCCTGACGCCAGCCTCCCTCGTGTAGTGCCTTATTATGAATAGGATTGCGCTGTCCCTGAACGCTATATCGTCGGGGGTGAGGGCGTGGTTCCTTATCTGCTTTGGAACTATGTACTGCTTCCCTATGTGGAGCTTCTCATCCTCGGTGTACCCGGGAAGGTTTATCACCTCAAGCCTGTCAAAGAGGGGCTCCGGTATCGTGTAGGGGGTGTTAGCCGTTGCAATGAAGAGAACCTCCGAAAGGTCAAACGGCTGGTTTATGTAGTTGTCAACAAACTCTCTGTTCTGCTCCGGGTCAAGAACCTCAAGGAGCGCCGCAGCCGGGTCTCCCCTGA
>CAZIVU010000006.1:0-20138 GCA_964542865.1 uncultured bacterium
TAGATGAGGATAAAGACAAAGCTTATTCTGTCCCTCTTCATTGAGGTCTTCATGATATTCCTACTGACGGAGTTCGTTCACTTCAAGATAGAGAACTACAGGAGGGAGCTTGAGCTCATAAGGACGGGCGATGAGGTAAGACTTGTCCTGTCAAAGCTTCAGACGTGCTACCTGAAGGGAAACATCGACAGCACCACGGGAAAGGAACTCCAGTCACTCATAGAGAAGCTCTCGGAATTCTCAGAACCCTCAGCATCCAGCTTCTTTGATGCCCTTCTCACCTGCGTTGGTGCGGTCAAGAGCGCTATAGGAAAGGAAACCCACCAAAGCCCGGTGCTTGAAACCATATCAAGGAAGGACAGGGAGGTTAAGAGGCAGGTTGACAGCCTGAGAGCCTCCGCAGACGGCCTGCTCGGATTCGTCAGCACGTTTGTAAGGTTCATCCCGATATTCAGCCTTATAATCATAGGGATTGGAGCTATCAGCTCCTACAGGGCAATCGTTGTCCCGATAGACAGGATGATTGAGGCTATGAAGAAGATACAGGGAGGGGATTTGCGGCAGTCCCTCTCGGTGAATCAGAAGGATGAGCTTGGGATGCTTGCCTCGGAGTTCAACAGTTTCTTCTTCTGGATAAGGGATACGTTCAGAAACCTGACGGAGCTTCTCCTCAACCTGTCTGCGGACACAAGCATGTTGATTTCAGGCCTTGTCAACACAAAGGCGACCAACGATTACCTCTACGACAAATCTGTTGACCTTTCGGTCTCCTCGGAAGCGCTTGCAAACTCAATAGACAACATAAATGCGGACGTAAAGGACTTCTACACAACGATAAGGGACGTTGAGAGCAAAACGGAGCAGGGGATGAGGGTCGTAAGCAGCTCCATCTCAAACGTTCAGAACCTTGCCGACGACGTCATCAACCTTCAGAAGAAGGTAAAACAGCTTGAGGAAAGGTCAAGCAGGGTTCAGGACGTTGTTGACACGATAAAGACGATTGCCGACAGGACAAACCTCCTTGCCCTCAACGCCGCCATCGAGGCGGCAAGGGCGGGGGAAGCCGGCAGGGGATTTGCCGTTGTTGCGGATGAGGTCAGGAAGCTCGCCTCAAACACGGTCAACTCCGCCGAGGAGATAAGGAATATCATCTTTGACATAACGGACTCGATATCTCAGCTTGCATCAGAGCTTGAGAAGAGGGCTTCAGAGGCAATCACCGTAAAGAGCGATATGGACCACACCGGCAAGGTTATGAACAGCATAAGGGAGAAGGTCGGTTCTGTAATCAGGGTTACGGAGAACATATCAGGTCTCCTGAAGGACCAGATAGTATCGCTCAACAGATTGAGGGACAATATAGTTACCATAAGCAAGGGCATCTTTGACTTCTCCTCCGTTTTCAAGAAGTTGGAGTCTGAAGTTTACAGGACGAGGAGTGCTGTTAAGTCCGTTGAGGATAACATCTCAAGGTTCAACATAGGTGATGTTTCCGTCATATCGAAGGGGGAGGAACTCCTTACTGACTGGGTAACGAAGCTCTCAAAGGTAGCACCGGAGAGCGAGGAGCTCCAGTTTGTAAACTCGGACATATACAGGTGGCTTGAGGGGGATTTCAGAAGGTTAACGGACAGGTATGGCGAGCTCACCGTCATCTACAACAACCTGAAGGTCATCCTCGAGGAGCTTTTCCAGGCAGGCTCAGAGCTTGTAAGGAAGAGGGCTCAGAAGGTCAAAATGGAGGAGATGGATAAAGTTTTTAGAGACTTTGAGAAATCCCTTGCAGACGTGATGGAAAATTTCAGAAGGGCAATGGATATCATCTTCGGGACCGAACATGTTTGAGACCGGTAAAAGGTTCAACGGCTACTTTGACTTTGATGCAAGGTGCCCGTTCGGGGAGGGTTTCTCCTACTTCAAAATCCCCATCCTTTTCAGCTTCAAGGTAAAGAGCGTTGAGGGCGGTGTTATAGGTGCAACGGGGCTGAACCCGATAATGGTTGACAGACTCATGGCAGATGGCCAGATCGTTTTCCTATACGGGATAGACTTCAGGAGGAGGTTTCTGGCAACGGTAAACCTTGAAGATGGGGTTACGTTCAGCCTCAGAGAGGAGTTTGAGGACAGGAGAAGGGACTTCAGGTACAAGTTCTGCCCGGAGTTTGCAGGTCCCTTTGAGCTTTATAGGGGAAATGACCTTATATCAAGAAATGTTTTCCTTGAAAGCCTCAGCTTCTCGGGGCTAAGTAGCCTCCTCCTCACGGACAGCGCAGATGTAAGGAAAGAGGACGTGTTAAGGTTTACGAGGGGTAAGGATGAGTTCCACATAAGAGTCCTTTCCGTTGAGCAAAAGTACGGTGTAACCTTGATAAGGGCAGTTATAACGGAGAGCAACGTCAACATATTTGACTTCAACCTTAAGCTCTACGGAAAAACGTTCATGCACATACTTAAGTCCTTGAGGGAGGAGAGGTGGAGTTGAACCTTATCGAGGAGGTCAAACTCCTGCTCGATTCAATCGAGAGATTTAAAGCCGAGCTTTTCAGCTTCTCCGAGAAGAGGAAAGGCTTTCTGGCCGCATCTAACCACATAGACACGGCAATTGAGGAGAGTGAGGAAGCTGTTAAGAGGGTCATAGACCTCGTTGAGAAGACGATAGGCATCCTGAACGAAACCCTATCCGCTCTCGGGAACGGGAACATCAACCTTGCGGAGAGAAACGTCTTGGAGTCCGTCAACCTCCTGCTGCTGGTCGTTTCCCAGCTTGAGTTTCAGGACATCATAGCCCAAAGACTGTTAAAGGTTAAAGGGTTCCTTGCCGATATTGAGAAAAACGTCCTGAGGATAGCTGACCTCGTCGGGGTTGAGGAAACAGGTGGAAGGGAAAACAGCGAGCTTGAGTGGAAAAGGGAAATTTCCCAGAACGGTGTTGATGAAATCATCGATAGCATGAGGAAGGAGGATGAAGGTTAACATCCCGGAGGAGCTGAAGGAGATATTTGATGAGTTCTTAGTTGAGGCTGAGGAGATCGTTGAGAGCCTCGATCAGGACCTTGTCGAGCTTGAGAACAACCCGTCGGACAAGGAGCTTCTCAACCGGATATTCAGGGGAATGCACACGCTGAAGGGGGGAGCAGGTTTCCTCAACCTCTCCCCGATTGTTGAGATAGCCCACAGGATTGAGGACATATTCAACAGGCTTAGGAACGACGAGCTCGTCCTGACCCCCGAACTGATGGACGTAATCCTTGAAGGGGTGGACAAGCTGAAGCTCTCCATACAGATGTTGAGGGATGAAGGAGAGCTTCCAGACATGGCTGAGATAGAGAAGCTACTCTCAAAGCTTGATGCTCCGCTGAAGGGAGAGAAGAAGGAGGAGGGACCGGAGCTCCCTGAAGGGAACCTTGAGTTTGTTGAGGGCGTATCGGACAGGTTAAAGGAGCTCATCCTAAAGAACCCGGGCAAGGACCTCTCAGGCATCCTTGAGGAGATAATCCTCATGAGCCCCGATAAAAGGCCTGTTGAGGTCATACCCGAGATTGAGAAGCTGATTCAGGAGGGGAAGGACGTAAAAGACCTGATAAGGAAGCCGAAGGCAAAGGAGCAGGCTCAGAAGGAGGTAAGGCAGAAGAGGACAAAGAGGAGAACATCGGAAACGATAAGGGTTGATGTTGACAGGGTTGAACAGCTCATGAACCTTGTCGGCGAGATAGTCCTGATAAGGAACAGGATATTAAGGGTCTCTTCGGAGGTTGAAAGGGCATGCAGGGATGAGAGCGTCGAGAAGCTCCTTGAAGCAACGTCAAACCTCGACAGAACGGCAAGCGAGCTTCAGGTTTCGGTGATGAAGCTCAGGATGCAGCCCATAAAGAGGGTTTTCAGCAAGTTCCCGAGAATTGTCAGGGACCTTTCAAGGAAGTTGGGTAAAAAGGTCAACCTTGTTATTGAGGGAGAGGATACGGAGCTTGACAGGTCGATAATCGACAGGCTTGAAGACCCCCTCATACACCTTGTCAGAAACTCCCTTGACCACGGAATAGAGCCTCCGGAGGAGAGGGCAAAGGCTGGAAAGCCCGAGGTTGGAACGGTAAAGCTCTTTGCCTACCACGAGGGGGACCACATCGTTATCGGGATAGAGGATGACGGAAAGGGAATAGACCCTGAAGCCGTAAAACAGAAGGCTATCGAGAAGGGACTGATAACGAAGGAGCAGGCAGAACAGCTTTCGGACAGGGAAGCCTTTGAGCTGATATTTATGCCCGGCTTTTCAACGGCTCAGCAGGTAAGCGAGGTTTCCGGAAGGGGCGTTGGAATGGACGTCGTTGCAAGCGTCGTTCGCTCCTTCAGGGGTTCTGTAAGCGTCGAAAGCGAAAAGGGAAGGGGGACAACGATACTCCTTGAGTTTCCCCTTACCGTGGCGATTATAAGGACGCTTATGGTCGGAGTTAGCGGTCAGGTCTTCGCCATTCCGCTGCACTCCGTTGTCGAGATAGTGAAGTACAATCCCGAAAATGTGAAGGATGTTGGGACGTTCAGGAACTTCATCCTGAGGGATGACGTTATACCCATATTCTCCCTTGCCGAACTCCTCGAAATCGGTGACTTTGAGGAGAGGAAAAGCTTTGTCGTCATAGTTAAAGTTGCAGAAAAGCTCATAGCCGTATCCGTTGACACGCTCTTCGGGGAGGAGGAGATAGTAATCAAATCACTCGGGGAGCTGTTGGGGGATATTCCGGGAATAGCCGGGGCAACGATAGCCGGGGACGGAAAGGTTGTTCTCATCGTTGACCTTTCGGCACTCATATCCGATTACAGAACAAAGCTTCTGGGGGCAAGCAGTGGAAAGTGAGATGCTATCACTAACTCCTGAGGAGATACTCGGGGAATCGAAGGGGAGGGAGCTTCAGGTAATTGCCTTCCGGCTGAACTCCGAGCTCTTAGGCATCCCCATCCAGAGGGTTGTTGAGATAACGGCAAACAGGCCGATAACGCCGGTTCCAAAGTCGGAGAGGTTCGTGGTGGGCGTTATAAACCTGAGGGGAAAGATCGTCCCGGTGATTGACCTGAAGACCTACATGGGAATCGGGGAGTTCGGCGATGAGGTTCTGAAGGAGAACAGGATAGTGATAGTTGAAACGGTAAAAGGGCAGGTGGGCATATCCGTTGACAGCATCGTCGGCTCAATAAAGTTCTTTGAGAAGTCCCTCAACCCGGAGCCTGTAACCTCAATAGGCATAGACACGGACTACATAAAGGGCATAGTCAAGCTTGACAGCGACGTCCTCATAGTCCTTGACATAGATGCCGTATTCGGGAGGGAAAATGGAAAAGCTAAGTAGCATAAAGGTAAAATTGGGCGTTGTGTTCCTATTGGCAAACTTAGCGCTCCTCCTTAACTTCCTTGTTGCCCACAGCTTTATAAGGAAGCTCGATTCTGTAGGACACATCATCAACGTTGCCGGAAGGCAGAGGATGCTCACCCAGAAGCTTGCAAAGGAGGTTCTCCTCTACCAGTTGGGGTATGAGGATGCGAAAAAGGAAGCCGTGAGAACGGAAAACACGTTCAAGAACGTCCTGAGAAGCCTCCAGTCAAACGTAACGCTGAAACTGATAGGAACGGACAACCCGGACATTAAGTTTCAGCTCAGCAAGGTTGAAACCCTCTTCAACACCTACGAGAAGTACGTTGACAAGGGGCTTAACGGAGGTCTTTCATCCGAGGACCTTCCCATGTTCCAGAAGCTATCGCTCCTTACCCTTTCAGAGATGAATAAAGCCGTGAAGATGATGGAAACCTCCTCAAAGGAGGCGATAAAGGGGATAGAGAGGATAACCCTTTTAATCTACGTTGTATCAACGGTTATCCTGATTCTTGCATACTGGCTGGGCGTCCACAGCGGGGTCATCGTCCCGATAAACGAGCTGAAAGATACAGTGGTCAGGCTCTCAGATGGCTTGAAAAGGGGAGATGCAGACCTCACGGACTCCATCCCGGTGAGGAGCAGAAGCGAAATAGGGGTTCTCTCATCAGCCCTTAACGATTTTATCTCAAGCGTAAGGGAAACTTTCAAGAACTTCAGAAACCAGTCATTGAAAGCCGTTGACGAGGTTGAAGACGCAAGAAACAGGTCCGTCAAGACGAAGCTCTCCCTTGAGCAGACGATTGAGAGCACGGACGCTCTCAAACGGGAGATTGAGGATGTGATGAACATAATGGACCTGACAAGAAGGCTTATAAACCAGTTTGCCCAGAGGGTCAGGGGCTCCATCGAGGAGCTAACGCAGTTCGGAAGCTCCATATCAAACGTTTCAAGCCACGTTGGAAAGGGTGCCGAATCCGAGGCTGAACACATTGAGAGCATAGTCAGAAAGGCGGGGATGATAGTTGAACCGTTGAAGCGGTCTATGGAGCAGCTTCAGGTAGCCCTCTCAAAGATTGAGTCGATGAAGGAGAGCAGCAAGACGGTCAGGGATTACATAGAAAAGCTCGGTGAGAACGTTGAAAGAACTGTCAAATACCAGTCTGAACTGAAGTCCATATTTGATGAGCTTCACAGGGGAACGGGACAGATAAACGAGGTTACGGCGATAATTGAGAAGATTGCCGAAAAGACAAACCTCCTTGCCCTCAACGCCGCCATCGAGGCGGCAAGGGCGGGGGAAGCCGGCAGGGGATTTGCCGTTGTTGCGGATGAGGTCAGGAAGCTGTCTGAGGAGACGAACAGTCAGGTATCCCGCATATCCAACACCGTAAAGGAGATAGTTGATATCGTTGAAAAAGCCAACGCCCGAACCTCCGATGTCCTGAACAGCCTATCAACGCTGGGCAAGAGCTCCGAGGACGTGAAGAGCGAGATTGAGGACATGTTCGGAAAGGTAAACGAAACGGAGAGCATAGCCGTCGAATCTATCGATGTCAGCAGGAGCACAGCAGATAAGACACTGAGCCTGATAAACGAGATAAAGGGGATGAACACGGTTCAGTTCCTGAACGGGGTTGTCTCCCAGCTTGAGTCGCTGAACAGCAGGATCTCCAACCTTATCAGGGAGAACAGCTCAATAGCCGAGGATTCAAGGAAGGTTGAGGAGAACGTTAACCTCGTCCTTAAGAAGGTTGAGCACATAAAGGACACCTCGGACAGGAACTACGGCATTGCAAAGGAGATGTTTGAGCACGGCTCAAGCGTAATAGGGAAGCTTGAGCTCATAGCGGATACAATAAAGAAGCTCTACTCAAGCATTAAAAACTACAGGCTTTAGGAGAAGACGTGGCCGGGAAGGAGCTTTTGCCGAAGATACTTGAGACAGGGGCAAACGAGCTTGAGATCGTTGACTTTAGAATGTACGAGCTTCAGCCTGACGGGAGCATCTACGAGTGGATACTCGGTGTAAACGTTGCGAAGGTGAAGGAGGTGATATTCAGGCCGAAGGAGATAGTGAAGGCTCCCGGGCTTCCCCCTGAGGCTGAAGGACTTGCAAAGATAAGGGGGAAAATGGTTCCCATAATAAGCCTTGCAAGGTGGATGAAGATTAAGGAGCCTGAGGGAGCAGGGAAGTACGTAATAGTCATGGAGTTTCTGAGGGAGATAATAGGCGTTGTTGTCCACGAGGCAAGGAGGATAAGGAGGATAAAGTGGGCGGACATCAAAAGACCTCCCCAGAGCGTTCTTGACAGGCTCGGAGGAAAGGTTGTCGGCGTTGTTGAGATTGAATCGGATAAGCTCCTTCTACTGCTTGACTTTGAAGGGATTTTAGATGAGTTGGGGATGATAAAGATATTCGGAGCCGAGGAGAAGGGGAGGGCTGAGGATTTCGGAATTGAGAGAAAGGGGCACTACGATATCCTGATTCTTGACGACAGCCCGGTTGCAAGGAGGATAATAAGGAAGATACTTGAATCTGACGGACACAGGGTCTACGAAGCTCAGAACGGGATTGAGGGTCTTCAGATGCTCTACAGGTGGCTTGACGAGGCTAAAGCGACGGGGAAGGATATAACCGACTTTGTTCAGCTCATAATATCGGACATCGAGATGCCCGGTATGGATGGCCTGACGTTCACAAGGAAGGTCAAGGAGGACCCCCAGCTCAGCAGGATTCCCGTTGTTATAAACACATCACTTAGCGACAAGGCAAACGTTGACAAGAGCAGGTTTGTCGGTGCCGATGCTCACCTTGTAAAATTTGATGCCCCGAACCTGATAAAGCTTGTTCACCAGTATGCGGTAAGGAGGAAGGATGAAACCCGATAAGGATATGAGGATACTCCTTGTAGATGATATGGCAACGATGAGAAGGATAATAAGGACGATACTTGCACAGCTCGGCTTTAAGAACGTTGTTGAGGCTGAAGACGGAGAGGTTGCACTTCAAAAGCTCAGGGAAGGGAATTTCGACTTCGTCATAACCGACTGGAACATGCCCAAGATGACGGGGCTTGAACTCGTTCAGGCAATCAGAAGCGATGAGAAGCTCAAGAGCATACCCGTCCTCATGGTAACCGCCGAGGCAAAGAAGGAGAACGTCATTGCAGCCATAAAGGCGGGGGTGAACAACTACATTGTAAAGCCATTCACCCCGGAAACGCTGAAGAAGAAGATTGACGACATATTCAAGGCTCTTTCCTAAACCACCTCATCCGGATGGGTAATCCTGCCCGTTATGGCTGAAGCTGCGGCTACTGCCGGGCTTGAAAGGTATACCTCACTCTCCGGGTGTCCCATCCTTCCAACGAAGTTCCTGTTCGTGGTTGATATGGCTCTCTCGCCCTTTGCAAGTATTCCCATGTGTCCGCCGAGGCACGGTCCGCACGTTGGCGTTGACACAACGCACTCAGCGTCAATGAATATGTCTATCAGCCCCTCATCAACAGCCTGCCTGTATATCTCCTGAGTTGCCGGAATTACGATACACCTCACGTTGCTGTTGACCTTCTTTCCCTTCAGAATCTGCGCAGCCACCCTGAGGTCGCTTATCCTCCCGTTCGTGCAGGAACCTATAACAACCTGATCGATGCTGACGTTCGTCGCCTCAGAGACGGGCTTCGTGTTTGACGGAAGGTGAGGAAAGGCAACCTGAGGCTCAATCTTTGATGCATCTATCTCAAACACCTCGCTGTAGCTTGCATCTTCATCGCTCTTGTAGAACGTGTAGTCCCTCTTTGCCCTGCCCCTGACGTAATCGAGGGTCTTCTCATCCGGTTCAATAATCCCGTTCTTCGCTCCAGCCTCAATCGCCATGTTGCATATCGTAAACCTGTCATCCATGGAGAGTTTCCTTATCGTCTCTCCCGTGTGCTCCATCGTCTTGTAGAGCGCCCCATCAACCCCTATCATCCCGATGACGTAGAGTATCAAGTCCTTTCCCGATACCCACCTCTGAAGCTCACCGTAGTATACGAACTTCATCTGCTCAGGAACTTTGAACCAGACCTCCCCGGTCAGCCATGCGTAAGCCATATCCGTTGAGCCGACCCCGGTTGAGAATGCCCCGAGCGCTCCGTACGTGCACGTGTGGGAATCCGCCCCGATAACGACATCCCCCGGGACAACAACCCCCTGCTCGGGCAGAAGTGCATGCTCAATCCCTACCCTTCCCTCGCTCCAGAAGTGGGTTATTTTGAAGTCCCTTGCAAACTCCCTCATCATCTTCACCTGCTCTGCGGACTTTATGTCCTTGGCAGGGGTAAAGTGGTCGGGAACAAGGGCTACCCTGTCCCTGTCCCATACCTCATCCGCTCCTATGCTCCTGAACTGCTTTATGGCTATAGGTGCCGTTATATCGTTCGCAAGGGCTATATCAACCCTGCACATAATCAGCTCTCCCGGGTGGACCTCCTCCTTCCCGGCGTGCTTTGCAAGTATCTTCTCGGTAATCGTCATTCCCATCTTCAGCTCCTTCACTTTTTGAGGCTTAAAATTTATTCCTCTTTTCGGGATTTTCTATTCCAAGCTCCCGCATCCTCTTCCTGAGGGTGTTCCTGTGTATGCCGAGTATCTCAGATGCCCTCTTCCGATTCCACCCTGTCATGCCCAATACCTTCTCTATAAGGAGCTTTTCCGCCGTTCCGATTACAAGGCTGTAGAGGTTGTTCCTCCCCTTCTGCTCAACTGTGAAAACCGTACTTACAAACCTCTCTATGGACTCCTTCAGATTTGGTGCTGCACTGTGCCCCGCTCCGATGTCCTCAACGTCTATCACGTCAACGGGGGATACAAGCATGGCTTTAAGGATTATCCTCTCAAGCTCCTTCAGGTTCCCCGGAAAGTCGTAATTTTTAAGCCAGTTCAGGGCATCTTCCGTGAGCGTCTTCTTAGGAAGCTCAAACTCCTCCGAAAACCTCTCTATGAGGCGTTCAACGAGCAGTGGTATCTCCTCCCTCCTCTCCCTCAAGGGGGGAACGTCTATCCTGAACCGGCCTATCCATTCAAAGAGGTCCTTTCTGAACCTTCCCTTCCTAACCATCCCCTCAAGGTCTGCGCTCGTTGAAGCCACCACACTTGAGCCCGCCTCCCTTCCCTCCTCCAGAAGCTGAAGCTGAAGCTCCTTGCGAAGCTCTCCCACCTCCTCAAGCAGCAGAGTTCCCCCTATGGAAAGCCTGAGGTTCTCTCTGAGGAGCTTTTCCGAAAGGGTTGAGCAACTTGCACAGATGAACCTTCCCCTCCTGCCGGAATACTCATGGATGGCTTTTGCTATGAGCTTCTTCCCCGTCCCCTTCTCCCCAACTATGAGGATGGTGGATCCCGCCCTTGAAGCTCTCTCTATTAACTTCGGGGATATCGGGTAAAGCTCAAACCTGTTCAACAACTTCCCCTTATAAGGAGGCATCAGGAGATGGATATACCTCCCTTCCCGCCTTTCGGTATTCCCTTCAGCTTTGAAAGGTCAATCCCCGTTGTGGGGAGCTCTATTCCCGCAGCCGCTGCCTTGAACTTCTGGTGGAACTCCGAAAGCCTTGATTTCTCGCTGACGGGAACGAGGGAGACCATCTGGGACTTCATTACAAACACCTCAACGGGCTCATTGGCCGTCGGGTCAAGGGGCATCATGGTAGCCTGAGCCCCCTGAGCTGTCGGTATAAGCGCAAAAGCTCCCGCTTCGGTGAGCTTTACGTAATCCTCCCCTATCTCACTGAGGATGCCGATAATCCCCGATGTTGGAACAACGTTCTCCCCGGAAGTCTGTATGAACACGAGTTTACCCTTAAGGCTTTCCATCTAATCCTCCTTCTCCATCTGTCTTGAGGCAAGGTAAAGTCCTATTGCAACAGCGTTTGACACGTTGAGGGAGTTAACGTGCCCCCTCATCTCTATCTCAACCGTCCCGTCAAGATGCTTCAGCGTGCTCCTCGAAATACCCTTCCCCTCAGAGCCGGCAACAAGCCCAAGCGGGAAAGGAAAACTGAAGCTTCCAATCCCCTTCCCGCCCCTTTCAAGGCCAATGAGCCACCCTCCCTTCTCCTTAAAGCTCCTGAGCGCGGTTGAGAAGCTCGCCACAACCGAGAACGGCACGTAGAACACAGCCCCGGTTGATGACCTGACAACCGTATCGCTTATTGTAGCACTTCTGTCCTTTGGGACAACCACCCCGGTAATTCCAAAGGCATCAGCCGATCTGAAGACTGCCCCTAAGTTGTGGGGGTCCTCTATCCTGTCCAAGAAGAGGAGGATTCCCCTTTCCGATATGCACCTTTCAAGAAGTTCATGGTAGTCAAGAGGTTCCACGGGGGAAATAACGGCAACAACCCCCTGATGCTTTGCCGTTCCGGATATCTCTGTAAGCTTTCTCCTCGTTGCGACAGAAACCTTTACCCCTTTTCGCCTTGCAAGCTTAACTATCCCCCTTCTGTCCCTGAAACCCTCAAGAACGTAGACCTTCAGCACGGGATAGCCGGACTCAAGAGCCTCGGCTACAGGGTTTACTCCGCAAATTGTCATTCCTTCTCTACTTTTATGTCGTCTTCCGTCCCCTCCTCCCCGTCGGGACCTTTCGATATCAGGGTATAGCTCTTCCCGTCAGATATGTATATAAAATTGCTTCCCCATGCATCCTTCGGGATATCATCAAGGTATGGACCTTTCCAGTTCCTCGGCTCGGGCTCCCCTTCGGGCTTTCTCACAAGCGCCTCTATCCCCTGCTCTGTTGTCGGGTAGAAGGAGTTATCTAACTTGTACATCTTAAGCGCCTGTTCAATGTTCTTCATCTGAACCTTCGTAGCCGTCAGCTTCGCCTCCTCTCCCCTCTTGAGGAACTTGGGGGCAACGATGGCAGCGAGGATGCCAAGTATGACGATAACTATCATAAGCTCAAGAAGCGTAAACCCTTTTCTCCTCATATCTCCTCCGATTCCCTGACTATCTCAAGGAAATTTCTCAGAAGTCTCAAGCCCAACTTCTGGCTCTTTTCAGGGTGAAACTGCGTTGCAAATATATTACCCTTCTCAACCGATGAGGTAAAGTAGATGCGGTAGTCGGTCTGTGTCAGCTCGGCTTCCGCCTCCCGGCAGTTCACGTAGTATGAGTGAACAAAGTAGAAGAAGCTCCCATCCTCTATCCCTTCAAGGAGCCTGGACTCCTTCCTCTTCCATATCTGGTTCCAGCCCATGTGGGGTATCTTGAACTCTTCCGGGAGCTCAAACTTCACGACCTCCCCCTTTATAATCCCGAGCCCCTCGGTCTCACCAAACTCGTAGCTCCTCTCAAAGAGGAGCTGAAGCCCGAGACAGATGCCAAGAAAGGGTTTTCCCCTCTCCACCTCCTCCAAAATTGCATCCCATAAACCTTTCTGCTTCAAGTTTTTCACAGCATCCCTGAATGCACCCACGCCGGGAAGAACTATCCCGGATGCTTTTCTGAGGTCATCAGGCTTATCCGTAACCAAAACGGATGCTCCAACGTGCTCAAGTGCTTTGCTGACGCTCCTGAGGTTCCCCATCCCGTAGTCGACAACGGCAATCACTTTATACCTCCGGACGGGAAGGAGCTTATGAGGTACTTGAGGTCCTCATCACCGAACAGGACGCCGAGCCCGAAGTAGGGTCCCCTGTGCTTGGAGTAGAGCAGCTCATCTCCCCCAAAGTAGACGAACCAGTTCCTCTTGAACCTGTACTTCAGACCAACCCTCAGGTGTGGAGGTATGTTGTCCCCGTCAGCCTCCTCCCTTCCGGCATCCCAGATGTCGGATATAAAGGAGAGCTTCCTGCTGTATATGTAGTCAAGCCCTATTCCTCCCGTGCTCTCCTTCAGTCCACCCCTCAGGACCCACTTGCCCCCCCCGTGGAGCCAGGGGTCGTTGAAAACCCTTGCATACTGAACCGTGAACTCCGTCCTGTAGTTCTTCTCAATCTTTTCCGTCTCCTCCCCTCCCGATAGGTAGTACTTCTTCCTCTCAATCCTTCCCTGCGAGTCCCCGACAATCTCAAAGAGGTAGTAGTGGGTCTTTGAGGGAACTATCTGGAACGTAAACGTTCCCCTCGTATCCCCCGTCCTCGTGTTCACATCCCCGCTGAACCCGACGTAGGTCTGTATGTTCTCAAACCTGTTTACAAATTTGCTAAGGGAGCCTGTGGCGTTTGAGAGGTTGTTGTAGAGGGTCTCATCGTTGAAGAGCTTTCCGACCGTCCCATTCCCGCTGTTAACCTTTGCAACAAGGGTTTTCAGCTCCTTCGTCGTCTCCTTCATGTTCTCTATAGTTTCCGACAGGTTCTGCCTGTTCTCCTCGTTCAGGAGCTTTGAGAGGCTGTCAGTAATCCTTTCAAGGTTCTCAGCAATTTTCGGGGCATCCCTGGATGCCTCGTTTATGTTCCTCACAATCCTCCTTATATCCTCCCTGTTTTCAAGCGCAATCTCCCCGAACTGGGATGCAAGGGTGTTTATCCTCTCGGCGATCTGCGGAAGCTCGTTCTTCAGGAACTGGGTTATCGCAACGGTATTCTTGAGGGTTTCCCTCAGGTTGCTCCTGTTCTCCTCCATAAGGCTGTTTACGTTCTCCGTGAGCTTTGAGATGTTGTCCATTATCTCCGCAAGCCTGTTCTTCCCCTCCTTCGTTACGAGCGCCTGATTGAACTTCTCAACCGTTCTGTAGAGCTCCGAAACGAGCTGATCCGTTGAAATCGGGGACTGCGTTCTGAGAACAACCTCACCGGGTTGAAGAAGGGGCTTTTCCGGGCTTCCCGGGTTAACCTCAACGTACTTTTCCCCCATAAGCCCCATGGTCTCTACCTTTGCCGAGGCATCCCTGTGGAGCTTGACATCCTTCAGCATCGATACCTCAACAACCGCCCCCCTGTCGGAGACCGTGATGTTTGAAACCTTACCGACCGTAACCCCTGCAACCCTGACAGGTGCCTCTTTCTCAAGCCCGGCAACGTTTGAGAACCTGAAGTAGTAGGTCCCCTTTACGGCTCCCCTGTGGAACTTCAAAGGCTCGATGGTCGTTGCCACTATCCCGAGACCAACAAGGCTTGCAAGGACTAAAGCCCCGACCTTTGCCTCAAATGTGAGTTTTCCGTTCATCCTCTATACCCCGCTGAAGCAGTTATTGGCCCTTCAGGTTTCCCCTCTATAAACTGTTTTACCACCGGGTTCTCCGAGCTCCTTATCTCCTCAGGTGTTCCAACCTCAACGATTCTCCCATCCCACAGTATTGCAATCCTGTCGGCTATCCTGAAGGCGCTCTGGACATCGTGGCTGACAACAACGCACGTCTTCCCCATCTCCCTCCTGAGTCGAAGGATAAGCCTTTCAATTATTGCCGTCATCACAGGGTCAAGACCTGAAGTCGGCTCATCAAACATTATACACCTGGGGTTTATGCACAGCGCCCTTGCAAGGGCAACCCTCTTCTTCATTCCCCCTGAAAGCTCTGAGGGGTAAAGCTCCTCCGTTCCTTTAAGCCCTACGAGGGATAGGAAGTAACTTGCCCTTTCCCTCGCCTTCTCCTCATTGAACCCCTTTCTCTCTAAGAGAAAGAACGCAACGTTCTGCCATACGTTGAGGGAATCAAAGAGGGCTCCTCCCTGAAACACGTAGGTAACCGTTTCCCTGAAATCTATGAGCTCATCACCGCTGAGCCTCAGGATGTCCTTTCCGTAAACCTCTATGCTTCCCCCATCGGGCTTTATGAGACCGACCACCTGTTTCAGGAGAACGCTTTTGCCAACCCCTGAAGGTCCCATCACTACAAATATCTCATTATCAAACACCTCAAACGAGATATCCCTGTGAACAACGTGAGAACCAAAGCTCTTCTTCAATCCTGAGACCTTTATGACAGCCTTTCCCATTTCTCACCTATATGTTAAGCGCCCTCAAAATGCTGGTTATTATGTAATCGAGGATAAGTATCGCCATGGATGATGTAACAACAGCCCTCGTTGTTGACCTGCCGACACCCCTTGCCCCTCCTCTCGTGAGGAATCCGTAGGTACAGCTTATCGCCGCAAGTGAAAACCCGAAGACGGCAGCCTTGATTAGCCCGTGGTATACATCGTTCATGTCCGTAAAATCCTTGGTATACCTTATGAAGAGCTCCCTGTTTACCCCGAAGGAAACGACGCTCACGAAGTAGCCGCCTATATAACCTATTATGTCCGAGAGAACGGTAAGGAGGGTAACTGCAACTGCCGACATGTAGACCCTCGGAGTCACGAGGTACTTAATCGGGTTTACAGCCATCATCTCAAGCGCATCTATCTGCTCTGTAACCTTCATCGTCCCTATCTCCGCAGCCATCGAGGAGCCTGACCTTGCAGTTACGAGGAGAGCCGTAAGGACGGGACCAAGCTCCCTTGCCATGGATATTGAGACGACTGCCCCTATGAGGTGCTCGGCGTTGAACCTGTGGAACGTATTGTACGTTTCAAGGGCGATTACTCCTCCGGTGAACATGGACGTTATGGCAATGACCGGGAAGGAATCGGCACCTATCGTTGCAAGGTAGTATATGTAGTGCCTTATCCTGAGTGGCCTCCTGAAGCCGAGGAGGAGGGATTTTGCCGTTATCGTTGCAAAGCTTCCCAAAACCTCAAGGAGGGATATCGTAAGCTGACCAATAGCTTCAAGGATGGCTGTCATCCGAGCCCCAATTCAAATATTTAAATTTGATTATATTAAATTCCTTCCAAGCTTTCACCCAAGCTAATATAATAGCACCACAAAACTTCAGGAGAGGAAGATGTCTGAGGAGAGAAGCACCGAAAGGCAGATATTTGAGGTCAGGTCCGAAAAGGTCAGGAAACTGAGGGAGATGGGATTCAATCCCTACGAGTACAGGTTTGACGTTGATTCTAAGGCTGAGGAGCTGAAAGAGAGATTCAAGGATACGGTTGAGTTTCCAGACGACACCTTCTCCATTGCCGGAAGGATAATGTCCCTCAGGGTTATGGGGAAAGCATCGTTCTTCCACGTTCAGGATGAAACGGGGAGGATTCAGTGCTACGTAAGGAGGGACAGGGTAGGTGAGGATTTCTACAACAAGGTCTTCAAGAAGCTCATAGATATAGGGGATATCGTCGGCGTAAAGGGAAACATCTTCAGGACGAGGACGGGAGAGTTAACCATAGACGTTTCTGAGATGAGGCTCCTCACAAAGTCGCTGAGGCCATTACCGGAGAAGTGGCACGGGCTAAAGGATGTTGAAAAGAGGTACAGGCACAGGTACCTTGACCTCATAGTGAACCCGGATGTGAGGAAGATATTCAGGGTAAGGTCCCTGATAATAAGGCTTTTGAGGGAGTTCCTTGACAGCAGAGGGTTCATTGAGGTTGAAACACCGATACTCCAGACCGTTGCATCAGGTGCAACTGCAAAGCCCTTCATAACCTACTACAACGCCCTTGATTCCAACGTTTACCTCAGAATAGCTCCCGAGCTGTTCCTCAAGAGGCTCATCGTCGGCGGCTTTGAGAAGGTCTACGAGATGGGAAGGAACTTCAGGAATGAGGGGATGGACAGCCAGCACAACCCCGAGTTCACGATGGTCGAGTTCTATCAGGCTTACTCGGACTACGAAGACCTGATGGAGCTGACAGAGGAGCTCTTCGATTTCCTCCTTGACAGGGTGTTCGGCAATGGTGTCAGGAAAATCAGCTACCTCGGGAGGGAGATATCCTTTGAAAGGCCGTGGAGAAGGATAACCTTTCTCGGGGAGCTTTCAAGGAAAACGGGGCTTTCAGAGGAGGAGCTTCTAAGGGACGAGGAGAAGGTGTTGAATGCTGCAAAGAGCGCCGGAGTTGAAAGAGCCGAAAGCCTCTCCCACTTTAAAAGGGTTCAGGAGCTCTTTGAAAAGTTGGTGGAACCTGAGCTTATTCAGCCAACGTTCGTAATCGACTACCCGAAAGCCATATCCCCACTTGCAAAGGAGAAGAGGGGAAACCCCGACCTCGTTGAGAGGTTTGAGCTTCTCATCTTCGGAAAGGAGATTGCAAACGCTTACTCGGAGCTCAACAACCCCGTTGAGCAGGCAAGGAGGTTCAAGCAGCAGCTTGAGGAGAGGGCAAAGGGGGATGAGGAAGCCATGGACTTTGATGCTGACTTCGTTGCCGCCCTTGAGTACGGAATGCCCCCGACAGCCGGGGAGGGGATAGGGATAGACAGGCTTGTTATGCTCTTCACGGGTTCGGACTCCATAAGGGAGGTTCTCCTCTTCCCCCATATGAGGCCCTCGAAAGAGGAAGCCTGCGTTGAGGATATATGCGAGGTAATCGAGGATAGTGAAGAAACGGAGTAACCTCAGGCTTATCTGGTGGCTGTCGGCAAGGGGGCTAAAACCGAGAAGGAGTGAGGGTTTTTTCTCCTTCGTTTTCCTCATAGCCGTTCTCGGCGTGATTGTTGGTGTTGCAGCACTGATAATAGTAAACTCGGT
This sequence comes from uncultured bacterium, assembly GCA_964542865.1. Taxonomy (GTDB): domain Bacteria; phylum Aquificota; class Aquificia; order Desulfurobacteriales; family Desulfurobacteriaceae; genus CAZJFY01. Next base: position 17,863 of record CAZIVU010000006.1, read on the forward strand.
TATGACAGGCTTTCAGAGTGCAATCAAGGAGAGGCTCCTCTCGAGCAACGCCGACATCATAGTCATGAAAGCTTCAGGGAACTTCTACGAGTACGACTATGCAGGAAGGAAGATATCGAAAATCAACCACGTCAGGGGAGTTTCCCCGTTTATCTACATGTCCGTTATGGCATCATCATCAACCTCATCTGAAGGGGCAAGCCTGAGGGGTTGCGACCCCGACGGGGAAAAGCTCGTAACGGACATACCGAAGCACATCGTTGCGGGGGACTGGAGACTTTTAAGGGGGAACGGAATAGTTGTTGGAAAGGAACTTGCAGATGACCTCGGCGTGACGGTGGGGGACACGATAACCGTTATGAGTCCTCTGGGAAGGAAAACGCCTTTCGGGTTTATGCCAGTAACCTTCAGGTTCAGGGTTGTCGGGATATTTGAGGTCGGGATGTACCAGTTCGACTCGGGGCTCATGCTTGCGGATATTGACACCGTCAGAAAAGCCTTCGGAATCGGAGACTTCGTTACAGGGCTGATGGTAAAGCTTGATGACCCCGAAAACGCCCGCTCCGTTGAGAAAAAAATAGAGGCAGTCCTTGGAGAGAAGTTTATCGCAAGGGACTGGATTGAGATGAACAAAAATCTGTTCTCGGCGCTGAAGCTTGAAAAGCTCGCCATGTTCCTGATACTGACCCTCATCGTCATCGTTGCGTCCTTCAACATATCAAGCCTGCTCATGATGAACGTTAACTACAGGAGCAAGGAGATAGCGATACTGAAAACCCTCGGCTCGGAGGATAGCCTGATACTGAAGGTCTTCATGTTTCAGGGTCTGATAATAGGGTTCCTGGGAACGCTGATAGGTGAAGCCGTGGGAATCTCCGTTTCGCTTCTGGGTGAAAAGTACAGGTTAATATCGCTCCCGACCGACGTTTACTACATAGACCACCTCCCGTTTCAGCTTCACGCTTCGGACTGCGTCATTGCCGCCGTTGCAGCCATCGTTATAAGCGTGATTGCAACCATATACCCGGCAAGGAGGGCATCGAAGACCGAACCTGTAAGGATTTTAAGGATGGGAGAGATGTAACCATGGCAAGAGTTCTCAGGAAAGCCGTATCCTCGGACGTTGAATCGATCCAGTTCCTTATAAACGAGTACGCAAAGAGGGGTTTTATGCTTCCCCGCTCCCTCAACAGCATATTTGAACACCTCAGGGATTTCTGGGTCTGCGAGGAGGATGGAAAGGTTGTTGGTGTCTGTGCCCTTACGGTTGCATGGGACAACCTTGCCGAAATAAGGTCACTTGCAGTGAGGGGAGGCTGGACGGGAAAGGGGATAGGCACAGGGCTCGTTAAGAAGTGCCTTGAGGAGGCAAAGGAGCTTGGAATTGAAAGGGTTTTCACGCTCACCTATCAGGTTGACTTTTTCAGGAAGTTAGGATTTAGGATAATTGACAAGGAGCAGCTTCCACAGAAGATATGGAGGGACTGCATAAACTGTGTTAAATTTCCAAACTGTGATGAAACAGCTATGGAGATAAAAATTTAGGAGGAAATCATGAGAAAGCTATCGCTTTTTGCTCTTTTCACCCTTTTCCCGCTCCTTGCCGTTGCCACGGAGAACACGACAGTTAAGGTGGAGATGTCAGCATCAAGGTACGTTATCCCCGATACCTACACCCTACCCATCTCCGTTTCCATCAAGCTGAAGAGGGAAAAGGACGTTATCAATGCCCTTGGAAAGGTGGACAGGACGGTTAGAGAACTTAACGTCCGCTACAGAGGTGGGAACTACTCGGTCTACAGGGTAACGAGGTGGGACCCCTCAAAGAAGAAGTACATCTTTGAGGGCTTCAGGGGTTCCCTCAGGTACACATTCCTCCTTGAAAATCCCACCGCTCAGGACAGAATCCTCTCATCGCTGACCGCCTTAAAGGAGAAGGGGCTGTCCATCAGCATTGAGGTGGGAGGTGCATCATGGACGGTATCTGAAAGGAAAGCCTCATCCGTCAAAAATCTCCTCAGGATCAAGCTCCTGAAGAAGGCAAAGCTGTTTTCAGATGCCATCGGGAAAACCCTCGGAAAGAGCTGCGACATCAAATCTGTGGACTTCACATCCCTTCCCTTTACACCGGTAAGGTATAAGTCCCTTTCAAAATCTGCCGTCTCCGCTCCGGTTCCCAAGAGGAGCGAGAGGAAGCTATCCATCAAGGCAACTGTTATATTCAACTGCAGGTGATGGAGGACAGTATGCTAAATTTCTACTTTCCCCATCATCCT